>JBIIMV010000113.1:0-5293 GCA_044337805.1 Bacteroidia bacterium | reverse complement strand
GATGACTCGGCCATCACTGGAAGAGAGAATTTGTTCAATGGTTTCGTCGGTAAGCTCAAGAACGTTTCCACCATTTCCCTGACCCTCAATACGGGTAAGTTTCGGACCCATTCCGTAGGCAGACTGGAGGGTTGTTCCACCATTTGCCGCAGACGGAATGCTGGGTATTGCAGAAATAACCTTAACATTCAGACGACCTCTGATCAGAGGCTTTTTCTGACCATCGAGCGCGCTTGGGTCAAGGGGATTGTAGGTTTTGAAGTTGTTGTAACCATAAGCTACCGCCATGTAGTAATAGGTCTTATGGTTTACAAGTCTTTTATCCTGACCTGTAGCGAAAACATCTTCCGTGATTTTAATGCTGTGCTTAATTCCCTTGTCGTATTCGGCATTTGTTGGATTTTCAAGAACAGGAAGGTTCGCATTGAGTGTTGCATCAAAATAATGGTTAACAAGGGCGCCCACACCATCTCTCACATCACACTGGGCCACAACTCTTGCTTTACTGACATCACCAAGTTCGGTCTGGGCCACAGTTTGATCCTTCAACTGATACAGAAGATACCCCTGAAAATTATAGGTATTATCAACACCAAGGCCACCGATAAGCGGGTCAATTTCTTCATAGCGCTCGAGGTAATTATTTGATCTTTTGGGATTAGTAAGATAAATGATTACTTCACGATTGAGCTCTCTTACATCCATATCAGGAGCATCGGGGCCATTGAGTACCTTGAAGCAATTGTCGAACAGAGCCTGTGCCTTGATATCCGCTTCTTTCAGCAACTGAACAGATGCTTTGGGTCCACCTGAATTAGCCTTTGCCCAAACAGCCCCAACCGTAACATAGTTGATAGCACCGGGCTTGAGGGTAAAAGGACCTGCGGAGTGAACGAATCGCCAGTCTTTGGCCTCAGCTGCTTCCCAATCTGTTGGGTTATTGGGATCTGAAACCCAAGGGAAGGCAAACTTAGTTACAGGGTTTGCAGGATCTCTACCATTAGCACCATAGGTGAGGTTGAGACCATCCTTCCATTTCGCCCTCATATAATTATAAAAGTGAGTAGCGTTAGAAGGATTTCCTTCCAGGGTACCATCATTTTTGAATACCATGAAAATTTCCATTCCAAGACGTTCATTGTCAATAATACCATCGCCATAACCAGTTCCGCTGATTGTTTCAGTTGCGGGGTTGTCGGCACCATCAGCATCGCGCAGTGGACCCTGAAAGAAGTCAACACCGCTGGCAGGAGGATTTTTACCATAGGAGTTTCCTTGTCCTGTTCCATCATCTTCATCCCCGTTATAACAGAAACCAAGGCCCGTTGGCACATCGCAACCTACGAAGTCATCAGAGTAATCACCCAAATCGGGGTCAGACCAATTTGCGAAATACGTTTCATTAAGTGTGAAAGTAGAACGGTTAATGACCTGATAGGAGTAGAAGGTCATGTTATTAATTTCATCATTGGTAGCAAAGGAGAAGGCCTGGCCTCTTACTTCAAGGCCGATAGCCTGACCTTGAGTTTCCGTATGGATATTACCCTTGTCGTTGAATACCCAAAACAAAGTCTGGTCACCATAAATAAATCCGGTACATCCGCCCGGAGTTGACTGAGAGGTAAGGTCGTAACCCGGATAATCACCGGCGAGAGGATCATAAACTCCATCACCATTGGAGTCAATAAATGGTGCGAGGAACTGGTCTTCATTCATTGCGGCCTCCCCATTACCGGGCCAGTTGAGGATAATAGCCGGAATTTGATAACCGGGAAGGGAGGTGGGGTCGTTGCGCCATTCGAGGAATCGGGCAACAGAATCACGATACATGAGGAAATGTTTATCGTAAGCGGTGCAACCGACATCGGTAATGGAGGCATTTTGAATATCAAGTGCACCGGGCCAGAAGTCATTACCGCTCTGACGATACGTTTGTGCGGCTATTTTCAACTGTCCACCAGCATCAATACCACCGATCCAGAGTGATGCGGCAAACTGCGAGTGCTTGCCTGATCCTTTCGGTACTTCATATCTGGGAAGGCCTAGCCCCTGATCCCACCACATGTCTCCACCGTTCAGGATAAGTGCTTTTACATTGTTAAAATCCAGGTCCCTCTTAGACGTTGCAGGAACGCAGGCAGAAGCAACTGCCGAGCCTTGTGTTACCCTGAAACCATTAGGACCCACATTTTCTCGAGCATGAGCCATGAAGCTGCATCCCATTGACATTGCCAGGAGGATTAAATTGAGCTTTCTCATTGTTGTTGTAATTTTCTTGTTCTTGATTTGATTTTTGGACTTCTTGTATTCCGGGCAGGATAATGATTAGAAATCCAGCATTACCCCAATTCTGGCTCTGCGGGGAATGCTATAATTATTGGGGTTATTCACTTTCACGTTGTAAAGATCGATAAACGACTGTGGGTTGACCTGTGCGTCGATCGTGCTTTGAGATGCAGGAGCTGTGAGGAAGCCATCATCATCAGGATTGCCGGTTGCTCTGTAGACACTTATCACGTTTCTTGCGTCGAGTAAGTTGAGTATTTGCAGATAAATGTTCAGATTTCCTCTGCGTGTCTCTCCGTCCTGCTTTTTGCCGAAGGTAACAGGGAAACTCTTTTCAGCTCTGAGGTCAAGTCGGAACTGGAAAGGCAAACGTGAGCCATTCAGATTACCACGAAGCGTTGAAATCTGCGCCAATCCGATAGCACCTTCCTGAGTTATGTTACCCTGGCGGCTGTAAGGAGTTCCTGAACTACCGCGGGCAGTAAGGTTAACACCAAAGTTCTCGAGAACATTTTTGCCCCAGATTTTTGGTCCGTTATAATACTCTCCTGAAGCAAAGCGGTAGTCGACATTGGTTACGAAGTTATGACGCTGATCAAAGTCAAGAGGGAAGGTTGTTCTGAGATTAGGTTGATTGGAGTTGTTAATGATATTGAAAGCAGACCCACTGTTAGAGCCGGTTCCGTTTGCAAATGAAAGGGTATAGTTGGCGGTTAGGGAAACATTTCTTGTTCTTCTCAGGTCATACGCAATCGAGAATCCGCTTACTGTTCCAAAGTCAATATTAGAATATGAAGTATAACTCACCGGGTAGGCCTGATTCACGCGTTGAACCTGAATCATATTTCGGAGTTCATTGTAGAAAGCAGAAATCGTGATGGATGAGTTTTTGTTCTCATTCAATACCTGAGCAAAACCGAGTTCGTAGTTGACCGTTTTGGTAGGTTGCAGATTTGGGTTATTCAAAACCCCTCCAGGATTAACATCCATAAAGTAATAACCCAGAAGATCAAGCCTTACGTTAGAAGTTGGACGTTGAGTGAGGATGTCGTAGTGGGCGAAGAAGTTGGCCTTATCAGAAATTGGGAAAGAAAAGGCAATTCTGGGCATGAAGTTCACCTGAGGGTTGTAGTCAACAAAGCTGGTGGTTGCGTTGTAAGTAGTATCACGAATTTTGATTTCGGGGTCAACCAGATATGGGTTGATGCTTCCTCCGGTTGCCAGAACACTTGGGTCAGTTATTTCCACACCCTGGGAATTGTACCAGCGGTCTCCGTTCCGATATCCGACTATAGCGCTTGGGTTTCTCACGTCATTAACATAGACAACATAATCGTTGCCGATGTTGCCCGGGTGAGAAATTGTTCTTCCGGCAATTTCACTAACCTCACCTGCCTTCCTGGTTTCATAAAGAGAGTATTTATCTTTCAATACTTTCTGGTTTGCATCAAAACGATCAACCCTTACACCGATATTAAACTTCATGTCTTTGAAGTCGAATCTGTCCTGGATGTACCCTGCAATGTAAATGGGTCTGAAAGCACCGATTGGTCGGGTGTATTGACCATTTGCGTCTTTTGCCGTGAAGAATTCTTCAAAGGCGGGATTTTTAGAGAGCTTGTTACCGAGGTAATCATAACCATAATAGCCAACAAATTGGTTACCATTATTCAGGAGGTCGTCTGCACTGAACATATCGAGCGAGAACATATCAGGTGACATATTGTCAATGTCAACCCATTCATTGTTGGCGAAGCCATATTTTTGTCTGAGACTGCGGGAAAATTGTCTCTCTTTTGCAGCATCATACTTTCTGGTGTAATTAACGGTATCGATAAGACCGTTAGAGATGACCTGTCCGTTTGATTTATCCAACTCCTGAACATGGTCATTCACAATCTGTCTCATCAGCGTCCATAAACCTACGGGTGCTACGAAATATTGAGAAACGTTTCTTTGCTCGTATTCAAATCCAATCTGAAGGTTGTGATTTTTGATATCCGCGTTGAAGCTGGTTAAAACCCTGAACTGTTCTTGTTTGTCTTTTTGATAGCCATTGTATTCGCGTCCGGTATTTAACCAAAGGGCATAAACGTTTCCTGGGCGCTGACCATTAAGGAGACCATTGTTCGCTTGGATTTGGGTTAGATTTTCATAGTTACCAAAAACATCATCACCTTTAAGACGATAATACTGCTGAGTATAGGCTGCGGTATAAGGATTGGTAAGAGTATCAGCTGTGAAAGTAACCAGAGTATCCCTGAAACCATCCTGAACCCAAACATTGCGCAAGCCGAGTGCCGGATCGTCACCAATGGAATAGGTTCTGGTCTGGTATGTCTTGTATTTACCGATGTAACCGTAATTAAACAATCTATCTTGATGACTATCATCCTGCTGCAGTTCGTTTACCTGAGAGTAGTTGACCTGAAGTGTGTAAAATGCATTTTTCAGGTTAGAGGCCGATTTTTCGCCTTCGGCACCTTGAGAACCAAATTTTTGAGTCAGACGACCATAAACCCTCCAGGTGTTGTCGATACTTTGAGGATTGTTATTAGGATTAAAGAGCGCATAATCGTAAACGAAATCATGACGATTGTTATAGTCAAAGGAACCTCCCAGAGTAATGTTGAGATTTTCAGCAGGTTTAAAATCCAGTTTCGCATTCAGGCGGGCGAAGTTTGAGCGAACATTTTGTTTAGCCGGAATCTGCTCTAAATCGTTTCTGGTGATGAACTCAGAGTTAGAAAGCACCGCTCCACCCTGGCTTGCCGGTCTAACCGGATTTTTCTGAAGGTTTGCCAAAACATCGTCTTTCACCTTCCACATTCCAACGGCACTGGGGTCGGGGTCTCTTTCTGTAGATACCTCTCCGGAAACGATAAAGCCAATCAGAGGCTTAACGTTACCCTGGTCGTCTTTTTTGGTAAGGATTGGGCCACCGGCAGAGAAGCCGAGGAAGTTATATCCGAAATTATCTGTCAACTCAGAAGTAATTGCTTCAACA
>JBIIMV010000074.1:0-6417 GCA_044337805.1 Bacteroidia bacterium | reverse complement strand
CATTTACAATTTCACCATACTTGCCCTCGTGGGCCTCACGCTGGTTCCTGCATTTCTCATTGCCTACCGACTGATCAAAGCCCGGGCATCCCACTATGAAAAAGAGAAAAATCTGTTGAGCATAGAGAGCAACAAATATGCTTACCAAACTATTTTTGGTTATGTAGATGTAAAGCTGTTCAACAAGGACAACTTTTTTGTTTCAGGCCTGATGAAAACCCAGAAGAAGCTCAACCGCCTGAATGTACTGGTGTTTACCCTCAATCTGGTACCAGCAAAAATCATTGAAGTCACTGCCATTTCGGGTATTATTGTGCTTTTCGGTTATTCACTTACCAGCGTAAGTCATGCCGGCGCCATCAGTACCATTCTTCCGATTTTTCTTGCCGCTGCCTACCGCATCATGCCCTCGATGAACCGTATGCTGATTGCCCTGACCAGCATCAAGGGGTATCAGTACATTTTTGAAATTCTGAACCATGCAAAAGGCACATCTACAGAAAGTAGATTATCTGCAAAAGAGGCCATGCCCTTTCAGAAAGAGATTATTCTCAAAAATCTTGGATTCCAGTATCCTGCTGCTGTGAAGCAGGCACTGAAAGATGTAAACATGACCATTAAGCCGGGCGATAAAATCGGGATTATTGGTCATTCCGGCAGCGGAAAAACAACCCTGATGCATGTTTTACTGCGATTTCTGAGAGAGCAGAAAGGAAGCATCACCGTAGATGGCAAGCTGCTGAATGAAGCTTCAGAAGGTCAATGGAGAAACCTCATCGGTTACGTGAAGCAGAATGTTTTCATCCTCGACGGAGACATTTATGAAAATATATGCTTCGGCATTGAGAGAGAAGATGTTGATGAAAAGAAACTAGATCAGGTATTAAAACTCAGCAGGCTCGACGAAGTAGTAAGCAAGTTGCCGGATGGCCTTAGCACCAATATCGGTGAGAATGGAACAAGATTATCAGGCGGACAGAGACAAAGAATTGCCATTGCCAGAGCCCTCTACAAAAATGCTTCCATCCTGGTTTTTGATGAGGCCACCTCTGCCCTCGACAACCAAACGGAAAAAGAAATCACTGAAAGCATAGAATCGCTCAGCGGCGCAGGTACTACGATGATTATCGTTGCGCACCGCATCACCACACTCAAAAACTGCAATATCATTTACGAGATGAGAGAAGGAGAGATCATCGCCCGTCACCAATACAAAGACCTTGTAAATACCATCTCAGAAGACTGAGACCGGCATAGAGCGAAGAACCCGTATCTCATTTTTTATCAAGCTCAGAGAAAGGGCTATTGTTGCTGATGTATTCAGGAACAAGTTTTTTGATGGTTTTTACGATCTCCGTATCGAGACCGCTTGAGGCAAGTTGAGACAGCGTATCAATGACAGCGGCAACCTCCTCGAGCACATATTCCTTAACCAGTGCAACCCGAATTTTGGGATGATGCGTAGGTCTTAGATTTTCATCAAGATTAAACAACTCCTCATAGAGCTTCTCTCCCGGTCTTAATCCACTAATCACAATGCTAATATCCTTATCAAGAACAAGTCCGTAGAGACTAATCATCTTTTTGGCGAGTTCATAAATCTTCACCGGCTTCCCCATATCGAAAACGTAAATCTCTCCTCCCCTGCCGGATGCGCCGGCCTCAAGGACGAGCTGACAGGCTTCAGGAATAGACATGAAGTAACGTGTTATTTCCGGATGCGTTACCGTAACTGGTCCGCCCTGCTCAATCTGCTTGCGAAAAAGCGGAATTACCGAGCCATTTGAGCCAAGGACATTGCCGAAGCGTGTGGTGATGAATTTTGTTTCAGAGACTTTACCGAGACTTTGGGCATAAATTTCAGCCACCCGCTTGCTGGCGCCCATGACACCGGTCGGATTCACTGCCTTGTCGGTACTAATCATGACAAATGTTGAAACCCCGTATTTAACAGCAAGATCAGCGAGGATACGCGTTCCAACGATATTGGTGCGCACCGCCTCCTCAGGTTCCTTCTCCATAAGTGGCACATGTTTATAAGCCGCAGCGTGATAAATCAAAGCGGGTCTGAAAGTTTGAATAATACGCTCCATACGGCCGGAGTCCCTGATATCAGCAACTAAAACTTCAAAGGCACGTCCCCCGAACTTATCCTTCAACTCCATTTCCAGTTCATATAGTGCAGATTCAGCCTGATCAATAATCACCAGACTTGAGGGACCAAAACGAGCGATCTGCCTTACAAGTTCACTTCCGATAGATCCTGCACCACCGGTCACCATCACCACCTTTCCGCGAAGCTGCGCACCGATAGCCTCCTGATTCAGTTGAATCTCCTCACGTTCCAGCAGCTCCTCTGCACTGATTTTCTTAATTTGTTTAAAACTTAGCTGCCCGTTAATCCAATGCGAAGCAGGCGGTACATTAAGCACTCTGGTATTGTTGCGAAAGCACAGATCTATCACCTCCTGTTTTTTGGATGTGGAGATGTTCTGATCAGAAAAAATTAAAAAACCCACCTGCCCTTGTTGCAACAGCGCGTTTAAATCGGCAGGATTTTTAATGGGCACACCTTCGAGCTTTTTACCGGGCATGGAAGGGCGGTCATCAATAAAGGCAACCGCCTTGTATTTATTACCTGCGTCGCGGTCGAGGGTTCTTTTGGCGATGATACCTGACTGACCGGCACCATAGATTATAACAGGCGTCTTTTCACGCGAGGGATTAATGAGTTCAAAATACAAGACCTTCACCAGGGTACGTGAGGAGATGAGGAAGAAAACAGTAGCCAGAAAATCGATGATGATGATACTGATAGGGACCAGAAAGCGGCCGGCAGAAATAGCGGTAACAAGATCGGTCAGCAACAGGGAAACACTTCCCGCGAGGGTAACGAGAAAGAGACGGGCGGCATCGCGTGTAGAGGTAAATCGAATGATACCGGCATAAGTGCGCCAAACATAGAAGCTCAGTGCCCTGATGCCGAGGATATAGACCACAACATAAGGAAGGTCGAGCTTATCGTTGAGTGGAATACGAAAATTGAAACGCAACAGGTAGGCCAACAAAACAGAGAGAACGCATATCAGAAGATCACCGATGAAGATGATCCAGCGAGGAGTATGTTGCCATTGCAGCATGCAGAGAGAATCAGAGATTGCTCAGAGCCGCGAAAAGCTCTCGCAGCTCATTCACCTTGGTTTTATTTCCGGCCTTTTCGAAGGAGAAGATGAGGTTATTGAGCAAACGGCGAATCATTTCAACCGGAGAGCATGGGTTGTAATACCAAAGCTCAGGCTGCAGTTTAAGATTTTGCAGATACTGGTCAATATCGCGGCGCTGAAACATAGAGCCTTTGCTGAAAGCATTGATGTAGAAGAGAACAGGCTGTTCCTCCTGAGCATCGGGCAGTGGAAGATGGTGATCGCGGTCGAGAAACGCCAGAACAAAATGTTGAGGCAGGTTAACACCATAAACAGGAATATCGAGTCTGCGCGCCAATTCCTGGTAGATGATAGAAAGCGAAAGTGGATTTCCCTTGCGGGTTTCGAGCACCTGATTAATGAAAGAGTTAGAGGGCGAATGAAAATCGCTGGCATTTCCGCTGAACCCGTGAATATCAAAAATGATATGGTTCATGACCCTGGCGATTTCAAGTGCCGTGAGTTTATCATTCACCTCAATCCAGATATCCTGCCTTATCTGATCCATCAGGATACGCACCCTGTCCTCGTTGAGGTCAGGGTATTGAAAACGTGCCACCAACAATGCGCCATCAAAAGCAGAGGGTTGTTCACTTTGCGCCCAGGAGAGCAGTTTCTCTCTTACATCGGTGAGCTGAATATGATGAATAAGCGACTCTATCCGGGCCTGATGAGCGGGATCAGTGATGTGCTCCCATGATTGTTCAAGTTCAGGAATAACAGGCTGCCCCATCGAGATGAGTTCATCCCTGACCATCTGAAACACTGCTTCATCGGGATCATCCAGCAGGCTAATCAGGGCGCTGACCTTGTTCTTATCCATCTTAAGCAAAATTACTTGCTTCAACAAGGCGGTCGAGCACCGTGCCAACTAATTTTTCAACAGACTTTTTATAGTCTTTACTGTATTCTTTGCGAATTCTGTTGGCAATTATGGCACAAAAGGTTGCTGCATGGTGTCCGAGCAGCTGACTGAGACCAAAAAGCGCCGAGGTTTCCATCTCAAAATTGGTAATCCGAAGATTCTGAAATCGAAATGAGGTAAGGCGTTCATTCAGGTCGGGCAATGAAGGAGCAAGGCGAAGTACCCTTCCCTGAGGGCCGTAGAAACCTGAAGCCGTAGCAGTGATTCCTTGATGCATATCGCGCCCGATGTGAGCAAGAAGCTCTTCATTCCCTTTTACAAGGTAAGGTTGATTCATAACAGCCGGCCAGCGGGAGTGTTCGATAAAGGCATCCAGGATGGCCTTTTCAGCCTCGAAACTATGGCGGTAAAAATGCAGAAGTCCGTCCATACCAAGACCATATTCAGAGGCCACCAGGCTATCAACCGGAATATCCTCCTGCAGCGCGCCGGAGGTTCCCAGGCGTATTAGTTTCAGACAGGTATGATGAGGAAGTATGGTTCGGGAATGGAGGTCGATATTGACCAGCGCGTCGAGTTCGTTAAGAACGATATCGATGTTATCGGTTCCTATGCCTGTGCTCAGAGCCGAGACGGGCAGGCCACGATAGAGTCCCGTATGCGTCACGAATTCACGATTTTCGATTTTATGCTCAACATGATCAAACAACGAAGAAATGAGCGCTACCCTGCCCGGGTCACCGACCAGCAAGACCACGCTTGCCAATTGTTCCGGTCTTATCCTTAGGTGAAAAATGCTTCCGTCAGGATTTACGATGAGTTCAGAAGGTGGTATTGGCAAAGTATTCATGTTTGGCTATATTTGTAACAAACCCACGGAGGTAATGACTTTGCCCGAATGTATGAAATTGCACTTGAACAAGCTGCTTATTGCCGTAGATTTCTCGAAATGCTCCGAAAAGGCACTTCGATTTGCAGCTGAGTGGTCGGCCATTTATGGCTCGAAGATATCCGTGTTACATGTCATGAACGATGCCCTGCCTCTTGGAGATATCCTGAATAAAGGCCAGGCAGAAGAGTTACGCAACACGATGGAGCATAATGTACGTGTTTTCATCAAGGATATTTTCGATGAAACTGAGGATGTGGAGATACTGATTGAAAAAGGAAAGGTTTACGAGAGAATCACAGAAACCGCCAAAGCCATCAAAGCCGATGTAATCCTGATGGGGGCCAATGGCTCAGCAGAAAAGAACAGCAATTACGTTGGATCCAACACCATGCGTACGATGCGAACCTGCAACACACCGGTGATAGTCATTTCGCAACAGACCAGAATTCTGGCCATTGAAAGTGTCATCTTTCCCGTTGATTTATCGAAAGACTATCTTCCCAAGCTTCGTTGGGGCAATTCATTCGACCAGATCAATCAAAAGATTCGGGTTCACCTCCTGTCGGTACTGAAAGACCATGATGAGTTTCTTGTTAACCGCATGGCCCAGCAGCTAACCAATGCCAAGGAGGAATTTGAGAACCGCAACATTCCTCACACCGCCGAGATGATAAAATGCACCGGTGCAAACGACAGTATTTCGCAGGTGATAACCGACTATGCAGAGAAACTGGAGTCGAGTATGATATTCATTCTCACTCAGCCAGAAAGCTCCTTCACCCCGTTTTATGTGAGCAGTATGCTGCAGGAAATTATTGCACTTTCGCATGTTCCTGTAATGGCAGTAAATCCGGTTCCTGTTGACCGAAAAGAAAAAATCAAAATCTGATACACACCAACCTATGCCAAAGAAAACATTCAAAATCAGCCGGATTCTCATTCCACTTGACCTTTCAGAAAACTCCATGCTGGCCCTCGAGCATGGCACGTTCATGGCCAAAATGTTTAAGGCCGAGCTTTATCTGGTACACATCATGGAGACCAGAGTATTAAGGCTTGACCTCGGTGCCTTTTCGACATCAGAGAAAAAGACGGCCACCCAGGCGGTACAGGCCAAACTTGACGAACTGGCAAATGAAGTTTACCTCAAACACGGCATCAAGACCAAAACCATCATCAAATCCGGAAAAATTTCCAAATCAATAGTAGAAGCAGCCGGTGAAAATAAGATTGACATCATTGTGATGGGCACACACGGCGTTAGCGGATTCGAAGAATTTTTCATCGGGTCGAACGCATTCAGAGTGGTAACCGAAGCTGGTTGTCCGGTGTTGACGGTACAAACCCATACGACAAAGATGGGTTTTGATAAGATTCTGCTTCCGATTGATTCCTCGGATGAGTCGAGAGAAAAAGTCCCTTATGCCATGCGACTGGCAAAAGCCTATAATGGCAAA
>JBIIMV010000073.1:0-6423 GCA_044337805.1 Bacteroidia bacterium | reverse complement strand
TTTTATCTTGCCGTCACTCAATAAATCAGCAAAGAAAAAAGGAATCAGATTGTTATAACCTGAGATAATTTCATCAGCTCCCTGTCCTTCAATGCTCACAACAACACCTGACTCATGCATTTTCTGTTTTAGTTTGTATTCTCCGTAATAAGACAATCCTCCAAATGGTTGTTCCTGACTTAGACAGAAAGCATCAAGTTCTCTCAGAAGTTCTTCAGGGCTGAAGCTGAATTTAACAGCCGGTGTTTGATGCATGTTAGTGGCCGCGTCCATAAACCTACTTTCATCTTCAGGTGAACCAGGAAAGATGAGCGAATAGGTTGTTGTATTCTCAGTAGGCTCGATTTTTCTACTCAGACCGAGTAGAGCAGATGAATCCAAACCACCACTCAGGGCAAAACCAAGCTTCACATCTGATCTTTGACGCAGTTTAAGGGAGTGGCTTAGAATTTCTGTAAAAGTTTGACAAGCCTCCGTGAAGTTTCCTTCAAATCTGTCTTCTGAAATGGAGTAATACCGATCAATGTTTATTTCACCATTTTCTATTGTCGCATAACAGCCCGAGGGGAGCTGATTTATTTCATTCCAGAACGTGGTGCTGGTATGATTGGTCATGCCATGGAAGAGATAGTCTCCTACCGCTTTGTGATTTACTGTGCATTCAAATGCCGCAATAAGTGGTTTTATTTCTGAACAAAAGGCAATTTCTTTTCCGTTTCTCTGCAGCAAATAAAGTGGCTTAATTCCGAATCTGTCTCTTGCCAGAAACAAACTGCCTTTCTGAACATCCAGTATCGCGAATGCCCACATTCCATTGAATCTGTTTAAACAATCTTTTCCCCATCTGTGATAAGCAGCAAGGATAACCTCTGTATCTGAATTGGTTTCAAACGTATACCCAAGCGATAGAAGCTCATCTTTTATTTCTGCATAATTGAAAATTTCTCCGTTAAATACAATCCATAACTTACTATTCGCATAGCTCATGGGTTGATGACCATGATAGCTTAAATCAACAATCGAAAGGCGGCGGAACCCAAGAGCCAAATCAAAGCCGTTGCAAATATCGCTGTATGGTAGCTTGTTTTTCCATTCAGACATGGTATCATCACCCACCGCTGCACAGAGGTCTTTTTTTTTCGTGTCGTAGAATACATATCCTTCATCATCCGGCCCCCTGTGCTTTTGCAGGGAATTCATTTTTCGGATTGCAGCAGCATTTACTTTTAGTCCGTTTAATGTTATGAGTCCTAATATACCGCACATGTTATGATTCTTTTTTAATACGTTTATAGAGGGTCTTTAAGTCCGTAAAGGATACAAATCCGAAGGCAAATGGAACGGTTATGAATAGCAGAAAAACACAAAATTTCAGAACCCATGACACGTTAATTTGATGATAGGTCTCAAGGTATGGAAAAACAAAAGCAAAAGCAAGGGTCGTAAAGCAGAAGGCGTAAATTTTTGTCCGTGAGAAACCGCTATTGAAGTATTTCTTTGAAAGAAAATCTGCCAGTGTGAAATAAGAGAAGGTCGACATAAGTGTCGTAAACGCAGCCCCTGCAACACCGAATCTTGGAATAAAGATGAAGTTTAACAACAAATTAATCAGACCGGCGGCGAAGGTGACCCAGGTATAATACCACGTTTTCTCAGCGATGGAAATCCCTTGCGGAACTATTTCTACCATCTGAGCAAACATCATCGAGACCATTAATACCGGAATGGCAATGATTCCGGGGAGGTAATCAGGTGTGGTAATAAAACCTACAATCTGGAACGACATTGAGGAAAGGAATACCACAGCAAGTGATACTATACTTAAGTACAAATACAAGGCGTTTCGCATAAAGGCTTTGCTTTGTGATTTCTCCGGGCTCTCTTCTGCCTGATATGTTTGGTAAAATAATGCGCCAAAGCTCATTTGTACTCCCAGATTGATGAGCCCTATAGGTTGTGAAAATGTGCTCCCAATTGAATAGTAACCTACTTGAAGTGCATCTTTGTAATGTAAAAGAAAAAACCGGTCTGAGAGCTGATAAATCCAGACGGAAAGTCCGGCCCAGATGAGTGGAAAGCCGAACTTCAGCATCTTTTGAGCCCATTCCTTGCTGAACTTGTAGGTGTATTGTCTTCTGGTATAGGTAATCCATGAGATAATGACGACAAGCATGGTGCTCGTGAATGTTGCCAACTGGGCTCCTGAAACACCCATTTTGTAATTCACCACAAGCAAAACACCGCATCCAATATTTACAAGTGATTTAACAATGGTAATAAAGTTGTATCCCCATGGATTTCGTTTAAGGCGGTAAATCATTTCTTGTTCGCTCATGAGCATGGTGATAGGTATGAGCAGGCAATTGATCATAATGGCAAAACCATAATCTTCGCTTCCAAAAATAATTTTCGATAATGGCCAGGAAAAGAAACTCAGAATGAGTGAAGGAATCACCACCAATAACCTAAGTATAAATACCGTGTACAATATCTTTCCTTTCTCCTCATCATTGTCCGGCTTGAAGAAAAAGAAGCTTACCGCAGAGTCGAGACCTGCATTGAAGAAAACAATTAAAAAGAATAATCCGGAACCAAGAGTGTCAAGTACGCCAAAATCTTCCGGTGTAAGTGCTCGTGTGTAAATCGGCAATAAAAGCAGTCCGATGAATTTTTTCAGTCCTTTTCCAAGACCGTAAACCAGGGAATCTTTTGAAAACTGCTTGATTAAGGACATGTTTCAGCGATTATATGTTCATAATCTTTTAATGTTCCTGCGGTAATGTATTTCCACGAATAATAAGGCAAAGCAGTCTCTCTAAGATTAAAAAAGCTCCTTTTTTTCTCTAGTATTTCTATAGTGGCATTTTTTAATTCTGAATATGAACGGATGTAAATGCCGACCTTTTCTCGTGCTTCTTCCGGAAAACACTTAAGTGTTCCTGCAATTACCGGTGTGTTGCATAGCATGGCTTGAACAGGCAGCATGCCGAGGCCTCCAAAACGATGGTGCTCAGACAAGCCAGGCAGATAATAAATACTTGCTGCACTCATCCACAACGAAATTTGATCTTGTGGAATAACACCTGATAGTTTGGCACCTGCTTTTTTTGCTTTTTCATAGAAAGGGTCTTTTTCTGAACAACCACCGATCAGCAGGTTCAGTTCAGGATAGTTCGGCCTGAGCTCTTCATAAGCCTGAATAAGCCATTCGGGTTTTTTGGTAGAATTTAATTTCCCAATGTATAAAAGGTATTCATGATCAGGATTTAGCCCAAGTTTTATGCGAGCCTCTTTTTTTGAAATCGGGATAAAAAGGTCTTCATCCACTCCTGTTGAAAGTTGACGAATGTGCCTGGGTGTGGCGGAAAGCCATTCCTTTGCTTCTGGATCAAGTAAATAGAGCAGGTCGGTATCCTGCAGGGATTTTCGCTCCAGTTGCTTTCTTATGTGCCACAAGGCACGCTTGATTCCATTAGACTTTGCCAGTTTATATGAAGCCGGACTTTCGCCATGGTGCTGCACCACAACCGGTAGCTTTGCGCCTGAAAATCGCAGGCTGTAAAACAGAAGATGGTCAAAACTGGAGCAGTTTAAGATGGTTTTTGGATTTTCATCTGCTTCTTTTTTTAAGGCCAGCAGCAAGCCGGGAGAGAAGCATCCCAATCTGCCGATGCGCATGGCCGGAAAGATTCGGAATTTCACATTTTCTATGGTTTTCTCTGATTGTGTTTTCGCCCGCCCATCTGCCTTCCAACATTCAATATCCATTTGCGGACAGAATTTCTTTTGCTTACGAGAGAACAGGCCTCCAAAGCCATGAGTGAACCATGAGTCACCGTCTTTCGGTTTATTGGGGTATTTTTCCTCGATGAAATTATAATCGATATAGATAACCCTTATTCTGTTCATGCCCGTGAAATCAAAACTTAAGTTTCCTTTTTATTCCAATAAGAAAATTAAAGAATGATTTTTCTAACATTTTCACTGTATCGGGCCATTTTGAACGATAGTCGTGGTATGTTTTTTTAGGCGCATTCATGATGAAGTCAAATTCCTCGCTGCTGACCTGCAGTTTTTTTGTCAGGAATTCGATATCCTTTCCAACCGTGAGTGGATCAAAGAGAGGTTCCTTGAGGAGTTCAAGAGCATCCGGCCTGCTCATTTGTCCGGCAAGAATAAGTGAACTGTAATGTGCCTTTCGCTTGTCGTATCCGAACTTGACAGGCAAAATATAACTTTGAAAAATTCGCGTGTAAACAGATTCGTAGTGCTTGCCGCCATAATCTCTCCAGCCTATTTCCCTCTCCAGCATCACCTTCGCTTCTTGCTTATCGTAGTCGATGTAATTGAGAATATTGTACAACTTCTGCCTTCTGATGCGATTGTAATAAATCAACTTCCAGATAGAGTAATGTGGATAGTGTCTCAGCGACTTTGTGCCGAATTTCCGGCTCACATTTTTGATGTACGTCCAGTCCATATGCCCCTGCGACCATGCAGGAGGCAGAATGGCCTCTGAAGAGAAATTCACACCCCATATGACGGGAATGTTTTCTTTGTTTGCAATTTCCCGCATCAGCGCTACGATAGCATGGTCGCTGGGTATTTCTGAATCGGGGGTAGATGCTTTAAGAAAGGCCAATTGCAGGTCTCGGAACTCTTCCCAATCTATTACATAGGTATGCAGGTCAATATCTAACTTGGCGAGTACCGCACGAATATTGGTAATGGCTAATTCTGAATTCCATCCATTATCCAAATGAACCGCAAGAGGCCTAAGACCTAAATTTTTTACCAACCAGGCAACGTAGGTTGAATCAACTCCGCCACTAACACCAATTACGCAATCGTATTTTTTTCCCTCCCCTGCTTTTTTGCAATTCTCTACGAGTTCAGTCAGCAGTTTTTTACCTTGTTCCTTATCGGGAACAAAAGTTTTTTTGCGCGATGGATATAAATTGCAGTACGAACATATTCCTGATTCATCAAATACAATATCCGGATCAGTATTGTCCATCACACAGTTCCGGCAAGTTGTTTTTGGAAGGACTAACTCAGAATTCATGGGCTTGCAAATTTAGTCAATTTGCTTGTTTTTTCCCTTTTTTTAGGCCTTTTGTCGGGTGGTTATTTGAAAAAAAAAGCATAACACACCCCTCATGTAAGAAATGTTTTCAGTTATGATTTTTGTTTACAATTTCGCTCTACAGTAGCAAGCAGTCGGTTTTACACCAGCCGCTTATACCATGGTCTTGGTTTCTCGGTATAGCCGTAGCCGTAGTGATAATCGCGGTAGCTCCTGTAAATATTCACATCATTTAGAAGAACAGAGAGCTGAGGCAGCTTCTTTTCATGATTAAGCTCAACGGGAGTTTTCAATGTATTTTTCTTCGAATAGCCTGATCTCACAAGGTATACAACGGCATCGGCATTTTCGCTGATGATGAGAGTGTCGGAAACAACTCCAACCGGGGGGGTATCTACAATCAGAATATCAAACATCTCATTCAGAGCGTCAAATATTTCTTTTGTTCTTGGTAGCATTAATAACTCTGCCGGATTCGGCGGAATAGGCCCGGGAGGAAGCACATATAGCGTTTCAAACCCGGGAACTTTTATCAGACAATCCTCAATTTTGGTCTGGGTTGACACGAGTAAGTTAGACAAACCACGACCAATTTGAATATCCAGGTATTCCATTACTTTTTGTTTGCGCAGGTCCATTCCAACAATGACCACCTTTTTACCCGTTGCAGCATAAATGGCGGCAAGGTTTATGGATACAAAGGTTTTGCCTTCGCCTGTAACAGAGCTGGTGATAAATATGCTCTTGCACTTTTTCGCTTCTGGAAGAAAAAATGAAAGGTTGGTCCTGATGGAACGGAAAGATTCTGCGAATGTGGAGTTCTCATTGATCTTAATGACCAGTTTTTCTTTGCCACGATAGGAGGGAATATAACCCAGAAAAGGAACCGGAAGGTTTTCAACGCTTTTTCTGTCTGTTACCTTGTCGTTTAGAACGTTGAACAGGTTGAGCAGGAAGAGAGGTAATATCAATCCGGCAAAAAATGCCATGGTGTAGATAAGACTCTTCTGAGGGGAAACAATTCTTCCGGAACTGTATGCCTCGTCGATAACTTTTGAATTCGAAACATTAAAGGTGGAAGCAATGGCATTTTCTTCTCTCTTCTGAAGGAGATACAGATACAGTGTCTCCTTGATTTGCTGCTGTCTTTGAATCTCTCGGAATTCCTTTTCTATACCCGGTACTGATGATATCTTACCTTGAATTTCCCTTTCCTGTTTCTTTAGCTCTGAGAGTCTGAGTTGGTTGGTGGTTATAAGATTTTTCAGAGCATCTCTGATGTTCTTGCGGAGGGAAAGGATTTGTTCCTGATATTGGAGGATAACCGGATTTTCTGA
>JBIIMV010000072.1:0-6455 GCA_044337805.1 Bacteroidia bacterium | reverse complement strand
CTGAACAATACTTTTTTCAACGTAAGCGCACCCGGAAAATATTGGTCATCAACCACGCTGCCCAATCAAACCACCAAAGCCTGGTATCTGAATACACAATTTGGCATTACCACCTATGACCAGAAGACGGTGAAGCATTACATTCTGTGCGTAAGAGGAAATCAAGTACCCACCGGAAAAGACGAAAAATACGTCAAAACCATTGCTATATATCCCAATCCGTTTACCTCATCTATTTATGTTAAAAACAGACAAGAGAATGATCACATGGAATTATTGAATGCAAACGGGCAACTCCTGTATTCAGGTGTGGATATTGAAAAAGAAAATTTATCTTATTTGCCGGCAGGACTTTATATCTTAAAGATTACGGGCAAATCAAACATCAGTTTCAAACTGTTAAAAGAAGAATAAACATTGCCCAGGTAAAAAAAATTATATAAAAGTCCGGGCAACAAATAATGTCATGCGCTATCTCCTGCATAAGTACGAGAAAGAAAAACGCATGAGAGTACTCCATTTCCAACTCAGGAAAAAATCCTGCCGGTAAAAGAGACCGAGCAAAACAGATCATAAAAACCAGGAAAAGAGACAATACTGCATACGGCATAATCCTGAAAAATCAGTTTTGCACCCGCTTCCTTCCCTATTCCCAATCCAACCAAAAGTAAATGTTTGCAAGAGCAATCAAAGCTTTGTTCCCAAAACAAACCAATAAGGAGGCAAATCAAAAAATCGAGCTACAGAAATCATCAGGCCCTTGTTTCTGTTGTATATACATAAAACATCTTTCAGAAATTTATAGATGAAAGGCAATTTTTATTTTCGGCATTTGCTATTTTTGCGCCGTCGGTTTTTGACTAAAATCCAAAGAACATCTGCCATGAAATTTTATGTTAGTTTAATTAGCCTACTGATCATATTCCAAATTGAAGTAAAATCCCAGTGCCTCAATCATCAGTTACAGGACTCAGTCAACAGCGGAAGAAGCGCGCGAAATCTGCCCGGATATTCTGAGGGCCAAAGCTTTACACCCACACTAAGCGGTACACTTTGCGAAGTTTCCATGCTGATGTTCGCAGCGGCACAACAGACAGGAACCGGCACATTGAAGCTTTACGCCGGAAATGGAACATCAGGCGCTTTGCTCGACTCCATGCCGGTTAACGTAGGCACACCCGGAACAGCAAGTGTTTGGCAGAACTGGACCTTAAACAATCAAACCATACTCACAGCAGGACAGACCTATACCTTTCAGTTCATTCCCATTCAGGGCGGAGGAATCAGTGATCCATACGGCGTGAGTCTATTTGCAGGAGACGTATATACCGGAGGGAACGATATTTCAGAACCAGGTTGGGACCTTGCCTTCAAAATTTCAGTAGATGTTACCACAAGCATCAGTAAAAAAACAAAGCAAGACAGAGCGATTCTCATGCCTCATCCATTCAGTACTCAAACAATCCTTCAAACATCAGAAAATCTTAAGAATGCAGATTTATCTCTTTACAATTCCTGCGGACAATTGCAAAGAGAACACCTGCATATATCAGGAAACCACATCATGATTGACCGAGAAAATTTAACGGCAGGATTGTATTTCTATACCATTATTCAGGACAATGCGCTGGTGTTAAATGGCAAAATGCTCATTACGGATTAGAGAAACCGGCAGCATGGCAGAAGCAATTTTGCCCGGGAGGATTTACAAATTTCAAAATTTGATTAATAAATAATACAGGATCTAAACCTATAATAATAGGCTACATCATTCTTATTACTAACCATACAAGCCCAAGACTATGAACATGTATGCCTATATTATGGAACCCCTTGCTCAAAAACATGCAGAACCATACTTCCATTTCATTGAACGAAACCGAGAACGGATATCCAGGTATTTTCCAAGAACCATAGCTGCAACAACCAGTTTACCGTCTACCATAGAACACATTGCTGAAAGAATTAAGGCTGCAGATAGAAAAGAAATCATCACACACCTGGTTAGGGAGAAAGATTCAGGCAATATCGTTGCTGCCATCTTTTTGAAAGATATAGACTTCCAAGCCGGAAAAGCCGAGGTGGGCTTCTTCATAGATGAGCCATTGCAGGGAAGAGGCATAACAACACACTTCGTTTCAGAGGTATGTGCATTCGGCTTCAACACTTTAGGACTAGAAAAACTATTCATGAGAATTGCCGAAACAAATACTGGAAGCAAACGAGTGGCCGAAAAAAATGGTTTTTCCAAAATGGGCATACTAAAAAAGGATTTCAGAATTCCCAATGGCGAACTTATTGACTTAATTTACTTTGAAAGAAACAGACCATAGAAAGCTTAAACACACTATTGGTATAAGGCCTTGACGGGAACAAGTTGAACTGTAATATGATGCCGGGAACCTGAACAATTGATCTTATTTCTCAATTTTCATCGGTCAACCTATGTCAATCGAATTTCAGAATAAAACAGATAAAAAGCCTGAGAACATACACCATATTCGATTAAATCTAAAATTTGACCTAATGTTTACATTCACCAAAAAAAGATTTTGATAACTTTCGCAGTACAAATCAACAAAGCATTTGTTCATACATACTTGAATGAAAAGATATGAAAGTACTGGTAACCGGCGCAGACGGGCTGTTGGGTAACAACCTTGTTCGCGAGTTGTTGGAAAGAAAATATCAAGTTAGTGTTCTTCTTCTTGACCGAAAAAAAAAATCTACCGCACTGGAGGCATTGCCATTAACATTTCACTATGGCAACATTTTAGATGTAACAGAGCTTGAAAATGCAGTACGGGGAAATGACATGGTGATCCATGCAGCTGCATCCACACAGGTTTTTCCTCCCCGGGATCACATGATTCATGAAATTAATGTCAGAGGAACAGCGAATGTCATTGAGGCCTGCCTTAAGCATGGAATTAAAAGACTGATACATATTGGTACCGCGAATTCCTTTCAACCGGGCAGTATAGAAAATCCAGGTACGGAAGATGGACCCTACACAGGAGCGCAATATGGTCTGGACTATATAGATTCAAAATATGAAGCTCAAAAAAAGGTTCTGGATGCTGTAAAAACAAGAGGCCTAAATGCCGTGGTATTAAACCCAACATTTATGATAGGGCCTTATGACAGCAAGCCCAGTTCAGGCGCAATGGTAATGGCCCTTTACAAAAAAAAGATACCCGCCTATACACATGGCTCAAAAAGCTATATTGCAGTAAAAGACGCAGCCGTAGCCATTTCTAATGCCTTAACAATGGGAAGAACAGGAGAGTGTTACCTGCTGAGTAACTTCAATCTGACACATCGTGAAGCTTTCACTATCATGGGGAAGGCAATAGATGTAAAGCCACCAAAAATAGGACTCCCATCATTCCTCATCCATTTAATCGGCAGCATAGGATCATTACTTGCAAAATTACGCCAACACGCACCTGCCATCACCAAAGAAATTGCAGTATTGTCTTGCGGGCATCACTGCTATTCAGGTGAGAAAGCAAGGCGGGAACTAAAAATGCCCTGCACGGATCTGGGTGAGGCAACAAAAGGATGCCTGGATTGGCTAAAAGCAAACGGATACACCAAATAAGTATACAGTAGATGTTCACAGATAAAGTTATTATCATCACAGGTTCAACCCAAGGTATTGGATTTAAAGTTGCTGAGCTGCTTGCGGAAAGGGGAGCAAAGGTGATTATAAATTCACGGCGGGAAGAAAAAGTGAAAGCCGCACTTGAAAAATTAAAAAATACCACAACACGTGTGGCAGGTCTGGCAGGAGATGTAAGTGATGAAGCTTTCTGCCGCGTATTGTGTCAATTTGCGATAACACAGTTCGGACAACTGGACATACTCATAAACAATGCCGGCATTGCTGCAGGAGGTTTGATAAAAGATACCCGAGGAGAAGCTTTTAAAAAGGTAATAGACATCAACCTTCTGGGCAGTCTCTACCCTACCCTTGCCTGCATGACAGAAATTTGCAAGCAGAAAGGCTCTGTGCTGTTCATAGGCTCCGTAGCAGGTATTGCAGGACTACCCAGTTATTCCGCCTATTCCTCCTCGAAAAGAGGCCTGGTAAGTATTGCAGAAAGTCTCAGAGCAGAACTATGGGATGAAGGCGTTTTTGTTGGCATTCATTATCCCGGATTCACAGAAAACGAAGATGATAAAATCATGCTCAATACCTCCGGACGGGAAGAAGTATTAAAAAAGCGCGATGGGGTAAAGGCTCAGAGCAGAGACCAGACAGCAGGACGAATTATCAAGCAGTTGGAAAAAAGAAAATTCAGGATGTTCTCCTCATTTTCAGCTGCCGCAGTGTTCCGGTTTTACCATATTTCACCCGGCTTCTTCCTACGTATGCTGATATTATTTCGCAAGAAAATTATCTCCATGCAATAGGAAAACCGAACGCCGTCAGCTAAGGCAAAAAAAAATGACGGCAAACCAACTTTGGTGATGGTTAAACTCCGCCGGAAGAAAACCAAACAGGAATCGGAATTTTTTATTCATCCCTAAAAGAATCGGAAAATCGCGGGAATTTTGTTTTTGTCATTCAGCATAAATCATAACTTTGAATCATATGAAAAAATACAAAACACATAAAACTTTTACAAAATTGTCGCTTCTTGTTTGCATGGTGCTGCTCTCCATTCATGCTATGGCACAGGCACCGGAAAAAATGAGCTACCAGGCGGTAATACGAAACAGCAGCAACAATCTTCTCGTAAATCAGTCTGTCGGCATGCGCATCAGCATTGTGCGTGGTACGGTAAACGGCAATGCAGTATTTGAAGAAGCGCAAACTGCTGTTACGAACAGCAACGGACTCGTCAGTATTGAAATCGGAGGGGGTACTCTGTTAAGTGGGAATTTTCAGACGATAAACTGGGGTAATGGACCTTACTTCCTCAAAACGGAAACAGACCCAAATGGTGGCAACAATTATTCAATCACGGGTACTACCCAAATTTTAAGTGTACCCTATGCCTTGTTTTCAGGAAATGGCATTTCAGGAATTTCTGCATCCGGAGATACGCTGTATCTGGGAAGCGGGAACCATCTTATTGTTCCGGGCATATCTGCAGCCAACGCACCGCAGCCATTCAACGGGGCACATTCCTGCGGTGCAGACAGCATGCATAATACAAACCTTAACTATGGCAGCATGATTGATCAGGATGGCAATACCTATAAGACCATCACCATCGGAACCCAGGAATGGATGGCAGAAAACCTGAAGGCCAGTCATTACCGAAATGGCAATCTCATACCCATGTTAGGGAACAATACAGACTGGCAGAATAACACTAACGGAGCGGCAGCATGGCCAGCAGGCGACAGCACAACACATGCTTGTCCCTATGGAAAACTTTATAATTGGTTTGCTGCCGGAAATGCATCAGGAATTTGTCCTGCAGGTTGGCACCTCCCTTCCGATACAGAATGGAATCTTTTAATTGCTCAGCTTGATCCCGGACTCGTAATAAATACCTATGGCATACAGAGCACCTTTGCCGGCGGACAATTAAAAAGCGCCTCCGGGCAGTATTGGTTATCTCCGAATACAGGAGCGGGGAATGCTTCGGGCTTTTCGGCTCCCGGAGCCGGTATAAGGGATGTTGATGGCACATACTTATCATTTAAGGATTTTGGGTTTTTCTGGAGCGCCACACCCGATTTGGGATCGACCGTATTTTACAGAGGGCTTTACAGCAATTTCGCCGAAGCCTTCCGCAACGCCGCCAATACAAATGTGGGCATGTCCGTGCGGTGCGTGAAGGATAATTAAACACGCAACATGACTTCCACATAAGAATGAAAATAAAGGTCCGGTAATCTAGTTTCTTTTAAAAAAAACAAAAGCAGAAAAACATCAAGAAACGCAAGCAGCAATGGTGAAAAAAAACACTCTATATCCTTCTTTGCTGCTTGCCTTCGCGATGGGTTTGTTCTCATGCAATGTCATCAATAAGGCATCGGTGCATGGCTTTAACAGTGGCTATTATAAGATGCAGACAGAGAACAAGCAAGAATCAATGGTCTATGCAGAGATGGGTGAAGAAAAACTGGAGGTATACCCGCTACAAAACATGGAAACGGAAAAAATGCCTGCCTTTACAGTGCCTCTCAAGCCTTCCGACAGTCTCTTTCATAGTCCAATGTTCTTCCGTAAACAAGGACTCGACATTGATCTTACCACCATATTATTGAAATACCGACCTGCAGTTCACGGACTTCCTCAGCAGCTGAGCGCGGACCTGAATATTGCCATATATGCCGGATGGAGACATGATAAATTCCGAATTACAAGAAAGAAAAATCCACTCGGGAAATACTACCCTGCAATAGGAAACTTCGGTTATGACATCGGCATTTTTGCAGGACCGGGAGTAACACCAATTAGCCCCTTTTCCACCCTTAACCGTTCTACATTT
>JBIIMV010000071.1:0-6480 GCA_044337805.1 Bacteroidia bacterium | reverse complement strand
TTTTACTGAGCCTCCCCATCAGGGATCACTCACCTGAGTAATCCCGCTCTCATTCCCGGTTTTCATTTAGTAAATCAGCCTTGCTTGAGCGAAATCTGCTAAATAAAAAATGCGAGGCACACCCTGCCGGCATTCGGTTTTACTGATGCCTCCCCATCAGGGATCACTCACCTGAGGAATCCCGCTCTTACTCCCGTTTTTTTCTCAGTGCATCAGCCAAGCTTGCTTGAGCGAAATCCCGAATTATTAAAGTGGTTTTAAGAACTCAAGGCGAATTTATGGGTAAGTGGGTTCTAAATTCAGGAGAGCCGGTTCCAAAGAATATTTCCGCCAGACATAAACTTGATGAAAAGAGGAATTGATTAAGTCATGATTGTTGCGAAACAATTCATGGTAATAGATGATTTTAATGCAGTATTGGCAAGTGCTTGCTAATAGTGACTTTGTAATTATTTTCCTTCATCCATCTCTCACAAGAAAAGGGCTCAGGTTTTAGAGAGGATGCGCAAAGCCGGACCACTTGTTAAGCTGGTGAGGAGCGCCATGATCACAAGCGCGACGAAAACACGAGGCTCAATGATGCCATAGTTTAAAGCGAGGCTACCGAGGATAATTTCCATAGCACCTCGGGCATTGAGACCGAAGCCTACGGCAAGAGATTCCTTGCGTGAAAAGCCACCAATACGCGCGCCGATTGTTGCACCAAAGATTTTGCTGAAGTAGGAAATAAGAAGAACGATGAGAACGAGACTACCATCGAAATTTTGAAGGAAATCGAGACGAAGACCTATCGAAACGAAAAAGAGCGGGGCGAAGATATTCGTGACGAACTGATGAATGATTTCGCGTGCTTCATCACGCAAATGAGCTGAATCACCGATGGCGATACCGGCAATAAAAGCACCAAGCACAGCGTGAATGCCGAAGAACTCAGTTAGTCCGGCGCAAAGGAAGCAGATACCGAGAGAAATACCCAGAACTCCGCCGGGCCATGACAATCTTGTTTGAATCCATGGCAGCGACATATTTAGAATTCTTTTACCTATGGTAAGCATAAATACACCGAAAAGGATGATGTAGGAAAATGCGAAATAGAAAGCGGTAAAGCCATTCACTTCATCGCGGGTAGCAAGGATAAGTGAAAACACCAGCCAGCCGAGCAAATCGATAAGCATGGCCGAGGCAATGATGACCATACCGAGCTTGGTTTTAAAGAGATTGAGATCGATGAGAATTCTGGCGATGACGGGCAGTGCGGAGATAGAGAATGCGGTCCCCATGAAGAGAGCGAACTGAAGCGGTGGGGTGAGTGCGTTACCAAACCAATGCGGGAAAAACCATGCAGCAGAGAAACCCAGCAGGAAGGGAATAACCATACCGAAAAAGCCTGTTGAAATGGCTGCCTTACCCTGCTTCATCACCATTGGCAACTGAACTTCCATGCCGGCAACGAAGAGCATCATGATGACAGATATTTTGAAAATCCCTTCCAGAGCAATGACTGCATTGCCTGTTGCGGGGAAAAGCAGGGCAGCAAGTGCGGGAGCCACTTTGCCCAAAACGGTAGGTCCAAGCAGAATACCCATGAGGATTTCACCCATGACAGCCGGAAAACGAAACATGCGACCAAACTCTGAAGCGATCCGGGAAAATATCAGCATGACCGCCATCGAAAGCAGCAGAACAATAAGCTGGTCGTGGGTAATGAGGTTTGACAAAATCAGACCCTGGAATGAACAATAAGCAGATTACAAGGCAGGTCTGCCAGCACGAATTCAATATCGTGAGTGAAGATACGATCGAACAAACCGAGATGAGTATCAGGCGAGTTGAAAACGAGAAGATCAGCCTTAATGTTTTTCGCGAAATTACTTATGGCGAAACCGGGTTTACCATGTACTGTTTCGAGACGAATTTCAACATCTTTGTTATCAACGGTTTTTATGAGGTCGATAAGCTTTTGATTCTCTTCCTCAAACATTTCACGTTTAATTTTATTGACCTCAGGTTCACCACTTGATTCAGAAACAGAGAGTGTTAGCGTAGGGATATTGACCTCCTGCACCACAGTGAATGAGCTTATTTTTTCGTTTTTAGCCCAATATGCCATGGTCCTGATGGTATGAATGGTTTTAGGGTTATCGGAACCGCTTACAACCACATTTTTTATTTTAGGAGGGTTGATAGAAGGATTGGTAAGAAGCAGCACAGAGCATTTGGCGCGGCGGCTTAAGGTGCGGGCGATGGAACCCACATAGTATTTATAGAGGTTTTCTTTTTCAAGTGCTCCAAGAATGAGCAGATCAACAACATTTAGTTTAGCAAGTTTAAGGATGGTATCAACAGGCTCTCCTTCCATCCAGATAACGCGATACTTCAGTTTACTGATACCCGATTTATGGATATTCTTTTCAAGCTTCTCCTCCAGTTCAGTATTTTTTTTACCGATATGAATAATGACCAGACTACTGTTAAACATGGAGGCAAGTCTGTGGGCCTCACGCAGCAGGCCTTCGAGGCGGGGTGAAAATGAGATTGCCACCGCGATGGTTTCGAAGGGGTAAGAAGGACGTTTTTTAAGAACACTATAATCCATAAAAGGAATTGAACTCAACAAGAGAGGCATAAAGTTACAAACCGCATTGATGTAAAAGCGGTGTTATGAAAAAAAGATGAAAGGCTTAGCTTTTTCCTGAACCTGAGCTCACTTTTATTTTGGTTCCGGGTACCAATTTCTGGTTGGGTGCCAGCTTGTTCATTCGTCGTAACTCTTCGACGCTTGAGATTTTATAGAGATTAGAAATTTTCCAGAGTGTATCACCTTTCTGTACTACATGAAACACCTCTTTACCGGTATTAACCGGTGAGGAAGACTTCCCGGTTGTTGCAGCGCGAGAGGAGTCATTTTTAAAATCTTCATTCACATCCTCGACCGGGGGCTGCGACATCAGGCTTGTTTCAGACAATGAATCACGGACCGGCTGAGCCATTGCGATACCTTCAGGACTAATGGACTGGGACTTTTTTGGCAGATAGATCACCAGCATTTGTCCTTTGTGCGGGTGCTTCTTAATTCGGTTCCATTTTTTTATTTCGGAGGCTGTGACGCCATGTCTTGCTGCTATGGAATTCAGGTTTTCTCCCTTTTTCACCTTATGATAAATCTTTTCCGGAATGGGCCCGGAATTTTTTGCCACGAGAGGCGCAGGAGGCCGATGGATGCGAAGCGCGTAAATTTCAGACTCCTTCAACATAAATAGTGCAACTGCAGCCTGAGGAAGTTCAATCGTTGAAAGGTTGGGTGTTGCCGGCACAAAACCTGATTTATATACAGGATTGAGGAATTGAATATCCTCAACAGGGATACCCGTGACAGAAGCGATCTGTGCGAAGGAAACCGGTTGTTTCACCGTAATAGAATCGGTCAGAAAAAAATCAGATTTAAACGGTGCAGCGTAGAGATGATGTTCCCTTGCGAAATTCATCACATAGTTCACAGCGATGAATGCAGGAACATAGCCTTGAGTTTCAGTGGGCAGAAAGGGCCTGAGTTCCCAGTATGTGGACTTCCCTCCAGAGCGCCGAATGGCCTTTGCAAGTGTTCCGGGGCCACAATTGTAGGCTGCCAGAACCATTTGCCAGTCGCCAAGTGCACGATACAAATCAGATAGATAGCGGCAGGCAGCCTCCGTACTTTTGATGGGGTCGCGTCGCATATCAGCGTAGGAGTTTACCTCAAGACCGTACATAAGACCGGTTTTGTACATAAACTGCCAGAGTCCGGATGCTCCCGATTTGGATATTGCTCTGGGATTTAGTGCTGATTCCACAATGGCGAGATATTTCAGCTCCATTGGGAGATGATAGAGCGCCAGTTTTTCTTCAAACAGCGGGAAATAGACGGCGGACAAGCTGATGGCCCTGGCAACGAGATTACGTTTTCGGTTGGCGTATAGGTCAATATAAGCTTTGACCTGAGGATTGAATACCAGATCGAAAGGGCTTAGGGCATCGAGTTTGGCCAAGCGGGCTTCATAGACAAGCTCATCAAAAACCGGGGCACCCGACGGAAGATTTTGTCCGGCGGCAGCAATACAGGAATCAGTCTTATCAAGGTTACACGAAAAGAAATTCAGATATTGCAAAGAATCCAGAGCATCTGCAATAGGATCAGAAGCGTTGTTAGGACTATTTACATTTTGAGCAAACGCATAGACCCGGAGGACAATCAGGAAAAAAATCGCGAGCGTTTTCTTCATTCTACACGTCAGTAGAAAAGAGAGAAATAGGAAGGTACCGGATACCGGTAATTAAATCAGGCTTTAGGAGTTTTGGAAGATTCATCTTCCACGCCTTTGGAAGCGTCTTTAAACTCTTTCATTCCTCTTCCGAGGCCGCGCATCAGTTCAGGGATTTTCTTGCCACCGAAGAATAACAGGAGCAATACAACGACGACGACGATTTCACCGCCACCAAGGCCGCCCAAAAAACCCAGAAGAATGGAGAGTGTCATGGAGATTTTTTTTGCAAATTTAAGAAAACCTGGTTAACGGGACTGAGATTTTATGAAAAGGAATGACCCGCCATTATTTGGGAGGCCTTTAATTAGTCCGATTCTTGTGTTTTGCCGTTGGTTTTTCTCAACTGCATCGGCAACAACAGCAGCTACCTCTGCCAGTGAGATGCAGGGAGCGCTATTACCCTGAAGGGCAGTCGCGAAGGTTTTTGCGAACAAGGAGTTATCGCTGGCTTTTTCAGAGGAAGTTGAGGAAAAAACGATGGATGCAGGCTCTCTGGACTTCGGATCAGAGCAGGATGCATCTTGTTGAGCGACCTGATTGCCAATTCGGAAAGACTCTCCGGATTCGCATGCATCCGAAACGATGAGGATATGCCTCAGCTGAGGACCGTAATTTTCAAGATACCCTTTCAGGTTACTTACAGGGAAATAGCCTGCCTCATCATTTTTTCTGGCATCAGAAGGAATCCAGTATCCGGAACCATTGAGAAATTTACCATGGCCGGCGAACCAGATCATGATAGAGTTAACATGTTGTTGTTTAACGAGGTCGCGCAAGTCAATACGGAAAAAGCGATCCAAGGCCTGCAACGTCATATTCCGTTTAGTGATGATATTGTCAAAACGATAATCAGCGAGGGCAAATTTTATAATTCCGGCATCTTTTGATGGGCCATCAAGTTTTTCAAAATCAAGATAGTCGCTATTTTCAATAAAGATCAGCCAGGTTCTCCCCATTGGGTTATTACGAATGGCGGCCGCCTCTTTGGCATTGATTGCATAACGAAAAACCGAAATGTTGCCATACTCATCGGCAATAGAAATTTTTACCGAATCCTTTGCACCGACTTTAAGATCGAAAGAAAACTCAGGATTTAACTGTCGGGTATCGAAGTTTACCTGAAAACCATTGATATTGATTTGAGCGATAAGACTTTCATCATTTACCTTACCAAAGATCCTGAGGACCGGGTCATGAGATGGATCGTGGTAAATTTCAGAGTTGGTGGTGCTGACAGGAATAAAGAGCTGCAGCTCAGGAGCCTGCCTTTCAGCCCTTGAGAACCGAAATTTCTTTGTTGTAACATTGAGATAAATATCCGTTAGCTTAAGTGTAAGTTCCTCTTTATCTGCAACATTCAGTACGATTCGGAAATCCGGATTCAGTGAGTCGCGCGAGAAATCAGCCTCAACACCATCGGCACTAATGGATTTCAATGGAGATTCATCCTCAGTACTTCCCTTAATGATGAGGAAAGACGCTGCCTTAGCCACACTCATTTCATCACCCAACACTTCAGGGCTTTTGATGATATATTTGGGAGGATTACTTTCCTTTTCTTTCTCGTAAAGCTTTGCCTCAATTCTTTTCAAAGCATTTTCCGATCGAAGCTTTTGAGAAGGTTTGGCAATTTTCCTGAAGCTCTTAAAATCACTGAGTGCTGCGCGGTAGTTTCCGATGTCCTCGTTGCATTTAGCTCTTAGCTCAAAAGCCAGTGAGGCGGTATCGTATTTACTGATGATGAAGGACAAATCATTCACGGCATTAAGAAACTGACCAAGACGTCTGAAAACCACAGCCCTTTCATAAAACACATTGATTTCGGAAGAATCTGCCGATAGAAAGGCATTAAAGTCGTCAAGACTTTTCTGGAAAGCCGCTTCTTCAGCGTTGACCCTGGCTCTAAGAAGAAGCAGATAGGGTTCACCGGGATTTGCGGATAGCCCTTCTTCGATGGTTTTTCTGGCAGATTCATTTTGGAAAAGCATCACCTGCACGCGTCCAAGAGCTTTTGTATAGCGAATGAATCTGTCTTTGTCAACCGGCTTTTTCTTTGAAGATTTTGTTTTGAGCAGTGCAATAGCATCTTGATAGCTTAGCAAGGCAGCCTGAAAATTCCGGAGGCTATCATAGGCCACTGCTCTGAAATAGTAGAATAAATCATTGTCTTTAAAGTCAT
>JBIIMV010000070.1:0-6488 GCA_044337805.1 Bacteroidia bacterium | reverse complement strand
TATTCCACTTAATGTCTGTACGATACTGTTTACGACATTGATGTTTGTATAGCTGTCGGATGCAACCAGCTTCCATCCTGTAACATCCAGTGGAGCAGGGCTGACGTTTTGTAATTCCAGACGGTCGTTTGTTTGAACTTCAATTTCGGTAATCATCAAAGGACTTGTTTGACCGCTTCCACCATTGATATTAGCTTCTGCGAAGAAGGTGGTTGAGCTTGAAACTACAGGCTGATAAGAATTACCGGTCGATAAGAGTGTGCCGCCTGTTGCAGCATCATACCAATGAATGGTTCCGTTTCCGGTCGCGGTGATGGTGACCTGACCTAATCCACAGCGTGTTGCACCCGTCGCAACAGGCGGACTCACGGTGATAACACCCACTGTTACAACATTTGAAGAATCATCTGGTTGTCCAACGGCGCTGACAAAGGCTCTGAAATCAGAGGTAGTGATGAGACTCACGTTGAATGTGTCATTCTGTGCCCCCGGTGCAGTTTCATTCACCCAGGCAGAGCCATTAAAACGTTGCCATTGAATATTACCTGTATATCCGCTGAGGAACAGTGTAACACTATTGCCGTTGCAAATGGTATCCTGACTTGCAGTTGCGGTTCCTGCTGTTTGAGATTTTGAAGGCGATACGCTGACCATTGCTAGCAGGATGGCAAAAAGAAGAGCACGGGTGTACGTAATGTTTGACTTCATGGATTTTGGTTTTCATAAAGGTAATTAGAATATTTTGGTTAATAAGCGCTTAATAATTTGCACATCCCGCTCCAAGTGGCTTAATTTACTCTCCAGATTTAAACCATCATGAAATTTTTTTTCACCTTCATTTTTCTTATTGGCACCTGTCTTTTGCATGCACAGACTATTGATGTTCCATCAGGTAATCCTGCTGGCACCGGGGCGGGAACAGCAACCTTTCGTAAACCTCTTGGAACAACCAGATCCTATGAGCGCTCCAGTATGCTCTACCGTCACAGCGATATTGGTGTTTTGGGTAGTATTCAGTCGGTGGCGTTTTTTGTTGACTCCATCAATGCTCCGGGAGATGCGATTGCCAGAATATACATCAAGGAGGTAACCGACAGTGTTTTTGCCGGCCAAGGAACCTATGCATCGGAAATTGCCGGCGCAACATTGGTTTTTGATGATACCATTCCGGCCCAGGCATTTGTTGACAGCGCCTGGATAGTAGTAAATTTAAGTAGTGCATTTGTGCATCAGACTACACGCAATATCAAGGTTATAGTTGAGACAAACTCCGGAGGCACAAATGGAACAGACATAAATCTGGTATCAAAAGGCTTCAGGTATTTTGCCACTACGGGAAATCTTTTTCAGTACTGGCAGTCACCTGCAAATAACGGAACACCTCCTGCCGGTAATGGAACACTCAGTGTACTGAGACCCAATATCAGACTCGATATTTTGCCTCTCCCTGTTTGTTCTGTCCCACCCAACAGCGGAACAGCCCTTGTAAATAACGATACAGTATGTCCGGGTCAATCCATTTCGCTTACTCTCAGCGGACAGGATATTGGTCAGGGTATTGGCTATCAGTGGATCAGCTCGTCTGATGGTATTAATTATTCACCATTGAATAATGATACATTAAGTTCACTGAATACCGTTGTGAATTCACCGGCTTATTTTGCTTGTGTGGTAAGTTGCTCAGGTGTTTCTGATACAACTAATATTATTTCAGTTGCAATAAATCCTTTCTATCTCTGCTATTGCACAGTTAATCTTGGAGGTGATTGCACCAATGCTATAGATTCTATCGCCATTCAGAATACCAGCCTTCAAAATGGATTAAGCGGTTGCACTGGTCCTTACACTCGCTGGCCTGCTACAGGCAATACTACCGCTCAGCTGGTGCAGGGTGAACCCTACACGATAACCGGAAAATTTACCACCAATGCCAGAGTTTCAGTATGGATTGACTATAATCACAGCGGCACCTTTGATAATGGAGAATGGACACAGATAGCAACCAGTACCATACCGGGCGCAGACTATTCTGCTTTGATATTGGTTGATCCCAATGCGTTAACAGGTTTAACAGGAATGCGTGTGCGTTCGCGTGCCACCGCAGGTCAGAATGATTCTACCACCGCATGTGCAACCTTCGGCACAGGAGAAACAGAAGATTATTTGATAGAGATTCTTCCCTCCCAGAATTGCGTTTCGCCACCCGATGCAGGAAGTGTAAATGCCTCATTGGATACTGTATGTGCAGGCACTTCTGTAAACTTCAGTCTTGCAGGAAATACCACAGGTTCAGGGCTCAGCTACCAGTGGATCATTTCTACCGACGGTTTAAACTGGCAGGCCGACAGCACTGCCAACAGCCCTTTGTTTAGCCTCATTGTAGATTCTGCTTTGTTTGTAACCTGCGTTACAACGTGCTCAGGTATTTCAGATACAGCAGTTGTTGCTCAGGTTGGAATTTTGCCTTTTTATGATTGTTATTGTAATGATGCATTGGGAGGCAATTGTGCAACCTCAGCCATTGATTCGGTGAGCATTGAACTTACCTCATTGAGTAATGGACTTACCGGTTGTTCAGCAGGAAATTATGCATCCTATCCTGCATCAGGAAATACCACTGCAACCATATATCAGGGTGTAACACATCAGCTCGTAACGCGCTACAGCGGCAATGTCAGGGCAGGTGTATGGATTGATTTTGATCACAGTGGAACCTTTGATGTAAGTGAATATACAAACATCACCAATAACGTAGCAGGCAATACCGATATCACTGCAGGTATCACTATTCCGACTACTGCATTAACTGGAATTACAGGAATGAGGATTCGTTCACGTGGAGTAACCGGACAGCTTGACGGCACTGTTCCATGCGCAACATTCGGCTCCGGTGAAACAGAAGACTATCTCATCAATATTGATCCTGCGCCTCCCTGCACTGTGCCACCGGATGCAGGTCAATTGAGTGTTTCTTCGGACAGCGTGTGTGTTGCGGATTCCGTGTCGTTTTTGCTTTCAGGAACAAGTATTGGCACCGGGCTTAGCTTGCAATGGATCAGTTCTTCAGACGGGCAAGTATGGACAGACATAGCAGGAGCAACAAGTGCATCTTATGGTCAGGTGATGAACTCAGCTTCGTTCTTTGCCTGCGTGGCCAGTTGTCAGGGTTCTGCCGACACATCCAATGTGGTGTATGTTTTTCTGAACAATTTTCTGGATTGTTATTGTACAGCGGGTATCGGAGGCAATTGTGCAGCTTCAGCCATTGACTCTCTTGCTTTTGCCGGAACCGGATTCGTGAATCCTGCCAGCGGATGCGCAACAGGCAATTACACCCTTTACCCGGACACAGGTAGCCTGACCTTAACTCTGGATGCAGGGCAGACCTACGATTTAAGAGCCAGGTTTAATGGAGATGTTCGTGCAGTGATCTGGATTGACTACGACAGGAATGGCATCTATGACCTAAATGAGGCTAATCAGATTTGTACAACATCTGTTGCAGGGGTTGAATTCTCTGCACTTGTAGTGGTACCTCAGGGTGCAAGTGCCGGCCTGACCGGTATGCGTATTCGTTCTCGTGTTACTGCAGGTGTGAATGATTCTACCACAGCCTGCGATCCTTTTGGAACAGGTGAAACAGAAGATTACCGCGTTTTCATTAATACTGCACCAACAGGTACTGCTGCATCGAAAGCTGCAAGGGTGAATGTATATCCCAATCCGGCAATGAATCAAATTTTTGTGCAAGGGCTGAGGGCAGGTGATGCATTATACCTGAGCGATATAAGCGGAAAGGTGATTGTCGTGCAGCAGGTATTGGCAGATGGTCTGCACACTATGCATATGGATGGAATATCATCGGGATTGTATTTCCTTACGGTAAAAAATCCTGCCGATGGCGATACACAGACACTTAGGCTGATAAAGCAATAAAACCAAACAAGGATGATGTGTCGGGAGTCTTTGATTTCCGGCACATTTCTTTTTTGATTTTCATCCCTGTCAAGTATTTTTTCGTTTATTTCGTATCCTGAAATTAAAGATTATGTCAGAAGACCGCAAGATAATTTTCTCCATGGTGAAGGTGTCTAAGACGCTTTCAACAGGAAAAACGATACTAAAAGATATTTACCTTTCTTTCTTCTACGGGGCAAAGATTGGCATCATTGGTTTGAACGGCTCAGGTAAGTCAACCTTGATGCGCATTATTGCGGGCTCAGAGAAAAGCTATCAGGGTGATGTTGTTTTTTCACCCGGCTATACGGTTGGGCACCTCGAACAGGAGCCTCATCTGGATGAAGAAAAGACGGTGAAGGAAATTGTGATGGAAGGCGTTCAGGAGATTGCCGATTTGTTAAAAGAGTTCAATGAGATCAATGATAAATTTGGCTTGCCTGAAATTTATGAGAACCCGGATGCCATGGAGAAGCTCATGAACAGACAGGCCGAGTTGCAAGACCGAATTGACGCCTCCAATGCATGGGAAATTGATACGATGTTGGAGCGTGCGATGGATGCCTTGCGCTGTCCGGATGGCGATACGCCTGTTAAGGTATTGTCAGGAGGTGAACGTCGCAGGGTTGCGCTTTGTCGTCTGCTTTTGAAGAAGCCCGATATTCTGCTGCTTGATGAACCCACCAACCACCTTGACGCCGAATCGGTTGATTGGCTGGAGCAGTTTCTGCAGAGCTATCATGGTACCGTTATTGCCATCACCCACGACCGCTACTTCCTTGATAATGTCGCGGGTTGGATTCTTGAACTCGACCGTGGTGAGGGTATTCCATGGAAAGGAAATTATACCAGCTGGCTGGAGCAAAAAAGCAAACGTTTAGAGCAAGAAGAAAAACAGGAAAGCAAACGTCGGAAAACGCTTGAAAGGGAGCTTGAGTGGGTGCGAATGGGGCCGAAGGGCCGGCATGCAAAATCCAAGGCTCGTCTTGCCGCTTACGACAAACTCATGAGTGAAGATACCAAGCAGAAAGAAGAAAAACTTGAGATATTTATTCCAAACGGTCCACGTCTGGGAAATGAGGTGATTGAAGCGATAGGGGTTTCCAAGGCATACGGAGACAAATTGTTGTATGACAATCTTAATTTCAAATTGCCGCCGGCAGGAATCGTTGGAATTATTGGTCCGAATGGAGCCGGAAAAACCACCATTTTCAGAATGATCATGGGCCAGGAGAATCCTGATAGTGGAGAATTTAAAATCGGTCCTACTGTGAAGATAAGCTATGTAGATCAGTCGCACAAGGATATTGATGCGAACAAAACGGTTTATGATGTTATTTCCGGCGGAGCCGATAATATTGAGTTGGGAGGAAAGTTGTTCAATGCGCGTGCTTATGTGTCGAAGTTTAATTTTAACGGTGCTGACCAGGGCAAGAAGTGCGGCATATTATCAGGAGGGGAAAGAAATCGTCTTCATCTTGCCATGGCTCTGAAAGCAGAGGGCAACGTGCTTCTGCTCGATGAACCCACCAACGATATTGATGTTAATACCCTGCGTGCTCTGGAGGAAGGCCTTGATAACTTTGCCGGCTGTGCCGTGATTATTTCTCACGACCGCTGGTTCCTTGACAGGGTTTGCACGCATATCCTTGCCTTTGAAGGAAATTCTGAGGTATATTATTTCGAAGGAAGCTATTCTGATTACGAAGAGAATAAAAAGAAGCGACTTGGTGATGTGACGCCACGAAGACTTCGTTTTAGAAAGTTAACCGTATAGAAGTGTATAATATACGCGTTTACGGTTTGTGGATAAAAGACGGCGCGGTGCTCGTCTCTGATGAATTTGAACGCGGAATATATATGACTAAGTTTCCGGGTGGCGGTCATGAGTTTGGTGAAAGTCTTACTGAATGCGTAATACGTGAGTTTCATGAGGAACTCAAATTTAAAATATCAGTTATTCGGCATTTTTATACCACCGACTTTTTTATCACCTCTGCTTTTAATTCTCAACAACAGCTCATCAGTCATTATTACGTAGTTGAGCCTGTCGAAGATCTCAATTTCAATGCCAGTAGCCGACCTTTTGATTTTTCTTCAGATCTCGACAGAGGTCAGAGTTTCCGCTGGCTTCAGCTTAGTGAAATTCGTGCTGATGATTTTACCTTTCCCATCGACCGTCATGTAGCCGGTTTGTTATCCCCCAAAATATGAGCAGAATAAATTTGATTTTCGGCTTTGTGCTTCTTTTTTTCGGAGCATGTTCACCATTACATACGGTAAAGCCATTGCAGAAAGGTGAACAGCGTGTTGGTGCTTCATTGGGAGGACCGTTGATCAAGTTTTCAGGTGCCATCATTCCTATTCCGGCCACCTCCTTGCATTATGCCAGAGGCATCAGCAATAGATTCACAGCGTATGGATCGGTGTATACCACTGCGGCACTTTTTGGTGTTGCACAAATTGATATGGGTGTCTGCACACGGCTCTGTGCCAAAGACAGTATCTGGGGAATGAGCCTTCAGTCGGGT
>JBIIMV010000069.1:0-6504 GCA_044337805.1 Bacteroidia bacterium | reverse complement strand
GCTTGAATGAAAAAGGTCAGAAAGGATTGAGCCACCGGAAATACCGGGCTTTGATGAAAAACAGGTCTTTAACAATTGCAGGCAGGAGGGGAATCAGAATACCATCGGCACCTCGAACTTCTATTTCCCGGACAAACTCATGCAACAATATGAAAAAACCATTCAGGTGCTTGAAGATGAAGTGGTCTTACTTAAATCACTCCTGAAATAGCAAGCGGAACTTTTTGTTCTTGTTTCAGAAGACGCGTCCGGGAAACTACAAGGCCGCTGTTATGTCCTTCGGGCTATTATCATTCCCCCAAGCCGATCTTACTATCCCCTTCGCCTCATCGTTCACGTTATAGTGGATGCCGTTGCCCGGAAGGGTGTTCAATGATTTCATTTTTGTAAAATGTTTACCTTTCAGGCATGAATCATAAAAAAGTGGCACTGGTGATGGGCAGCATTTCCGATTGGGAGGTGATGAAGGGAGCGGCGGAAATGCTGGAGCGCTTCGGCGTGGACTATCATCGGGAAATTCTATCAGCACATCGTACTCCGGCACGTATGCTCCAATTTTCTTCCGGCGCAGCGCAGTCGGGCTACTCGGTTATTATTGCCGGAGCAGGAGGCGCCGCGCATCTGCCGGGAATGATTGCTGCGGCCAGCGTACTTCCGGTCATCGGCGTTCCTGTGCTTTCTTCCAACAGCATCGACGGCTGGGATTCCGTGTTATCCATTTTACAAATGCCCAAAGGGGTGCCGGTAGCCACCGTGGCACTGAACGGTGCTGCCAACGCCGGAATACTTGCCGTGCAGATTCTGGCCTTAAGCGATGCTGCGCTCTCACAAAAGCTACTTTCCCATAAATCGGAAATGGAGGCTGCCGTAAGAAAGATGAACGAAGAATTTTAGTTTTCAGGATGCCGTTTTCACGCCATTTCCGGGTTTTGCTTATCAGCTTTCTGCTGACAGGTCTGTTGTGTGAAGCAGCCAATGAATCATTGCCAGCAGGAGCCAGACAGGCCGGCATGGGAGGCGTAGGACTTTGTTTGCCCGATGTGTGGAGTGCTGACCACAATGCTGCCGCACTTGCCTTTTTGGATAAGCCTGCAGCGGGTGCTTTTCTGCAGCAGCAGTTTTTAGTTAAGGAGATGAGCAGAGGCGCAGCAGTCTTTGCCATGCCATTAAAAAAAATCGGCACGTTTGGCTTGTCTTATCAGTATTATGGATTTAAGCTGTACCGCGATACGCGAGCCTCACTGTCGTACAGCAGAAAATTCGGACCATTGTTTTCCGCGGGTATGCAGCTTAGCTATCTGAACACCTTTATCGGCGACAATTACGGCAGTCGTTCTGCGCTTGCAGCCGAGGTATCCTTCCTGGCCGAGGTCATCAAAGATTTGCGGCTTGGGGTTCATCTGTATAATCCAACACGGGTAAAGACGGGGAGTTATGGCAATGAGAGGGTTCCCACGGTGCTTCGTGTGGGCATGGGATATACCTTCAACAACAAAGTTTTTGCCGGAATGGAGGTGGAAAAAGATTTAAGAAACCGCGCTGTTTTCAGGGCAGGCCTTGAATATCATATTTTGCCGGTACTTTACCTGAGAGCAGGACTCAGCACCCAGCCGGGGATGAGCAGTGCCGGTATGGGCATTCGCCTGAAATCTATCAGGGTAGATTTTTCATTTTCCTTTCATCCACAGCTTGGGATGACACCCGGCATAGGCTTCGGCAGCGAGGGTAAAAAAACAGAAGAGTGGCAGAGCGCCAGCGGGAAATGGTAAAATTTTCTCACCGCACGTTAACGGATGAGGCAGAAAAGAAGAAGAGCCGGGCAGAACAGGTGTTGCAGCATTAAACCCCGGTAAAAGCAAGAATAGACATACGGAGAACAGACCGGAAAGCAGGACTGAATGCAAAACAAGAGACCTGCATTTTATAAACCTGTATATTTTATAAAAAGCTTATAAAAAGCCCGGGCAAAGCCTTGCGGTTTGGTATCAGAAGAGAGCGCAATTCAGAAGAAATGCGAGCAAGAAGAAAGAGATTTCCTTGAAGAAGAGAGAAGAATAAACCGGCAGGAGAGGGCTCAGTGGCCAATCAGCGCCTTATATTCAGCTACGGGCAGGAGAGCATCCCATTCTGAGGGGTCAGACATTTCCACTTTGATCATCCATCCTTCGCCGTATGGGTCGGCATTTACTTTTTCAGCAGCGCCATCCAGTGCGGGGTTCACTTCCATCACCTTTCCGGAAACGGGCATAAAGAGGTCTGAAACTGTTTTTACGGCTTCTACAGTGCCGAAAATTTCTTCTTTAGCAAGAGATTCCCCAACGGAATTGATATCAACATAGACGATATCGCCCAATTCACCCTGGGCGAAATCAGTAATACCAATAACAGCGACATTGTTGTTTTCCACGCGGACCCATTCGTGGTCTTTGGTGTAGCGGAGATTATCGGGGAAGTTCATGGAACAGAAATTTTGGTGCAAACCTAAGGGTTTTGAAGAAACATCATATCTGATGTTAAAAAAAATCCAATTGCGGTCTGAAACGAAAGGATAAAGTTTTGAGGTTGGCAGACATAGCCTTAGATTTGGGAAAGAAAAGACACATTATGTACGGAAGCATACAGGAGCACCTGAAGAAGGAGCTTGCCTCCATTGAAGAGGCCGGATTGTATAAACGCGAGCGCATCATCACCGGACCGCAGGGGCCGGAAATCAGCATCAGTACCGGCGAGCGGGTATTGAATTTTTGTGCAAACAATTATCTTGGATTATCGTCAGACCCCCGAGTCATACAAGCTGCCAAAGACGCCCTTGACAGTCATGGATACGGCATGTCTTCGGTGCGTTTTATTTGCGGCACGCAGGATATACACAAGACACTTGAAAAGAAGATTGCCGACTATCTGGGCACAGAAGACACCATACTTTATGCGGCAGCCTTTGATGCCAACGGCGGGGTATTTGAGCCATTGCTGGGGGAGCAGGACGCGATTATTTCCGATGCGCTGAACCATGCCTCCATCATCGATGGCATACGTTTGTGCAAGGCAGCGCGCTATCGCTATGAGAACAACAACATGGAAGACCTTGAGGCGAAGCTCAAAGAGGCCTCCGGGCACAGGTTCCGCCTGGTGGTGACAGACGGATCATTTTCCATGGACGGATATATTGCGCATTTAGATAAAATTGTGGCACTGGCAGAGAAGTATGATGCCATGGTGATGATAGATGAATGTCATTCCATGGGATTTCTGGGCAAGACCGGGAGGGGCACCCACGAGTATCATCAGGTGATGGGCAAGATAGATATCATTACCGGGACCCTGGGCAAAGCGATGGGCGGAGCGATGGGCGGATTTACCTCAGGCCGCAAGGAGATCATAGACCTTTTAAGACAGAGGTCGAGGCCCTATTTATTTTCCAATGCCCTGGCGCCATCCATTGTCGGCGCCTCTATAAAAGTGATGGAGATCATCAGTGAGACCACGCATTTGCGCGACAAGGTGATGAACAACGCCATGTATTTCAGAGAGAAGATGACTGCAGCGGGTTTTGACATAAAGCCGGGCATCCATCCGATAGTACCTGTGATGTTGTATGATGCGCGGCTGAGTCAGCAATTTGCCGATGACTTGCTGAAAGAGGGCATCTATGTGATAGGCTTTTTCTATCCGGTAGTTCCGCAGGGGCAGGCCCGCATCCGCGTGCAGCTTTCGGCGGCGCATGAGCAGGAGCACCTCGACAAGGCGATTGCTGCCTTTACCAAAGTTGGGAAAGCGCTTGGCGTAATAAAGTAACAGGTGAAGAAGCGACTTGCCCGCTTGGTGTTAAAGCTTGGACGCTGGAGGCTGGATGAAGCATTGCGCGGGCATCCCGGCAGTTGCGTCATGATAGGTGCACCTCACACCAGCAATTGGGATTTTGTTTATGCCATGATGGTTTTTATTGCACTTGAAATACCGGTACGATTTACCATCAAGAAAGAGTGGATGCGATTTCCATTTGGCGGGCTGATGCGGGGCCTGGGAGCCATTCCCATAGACCGCAGGCCACTGAAGCCCGGAGATCCGCCCCGCGGCACCACCGAAGCCATGGCATCCTTGTTTCAGGAGCACAAGAACCTGGTGGTATTGATTACCCCCGAAGGCACCCGTTCGAAGCGTACACAGTGGAAAACGGGATTTTATTATGTAGCGCTACAGTCAGGCGTTCCGATAGGCCTTGGCTACCTCGACTACAAGACAAGGGTTGCCGGGGTAAAAGAGTTTTTCAAACCAACAGGAGACATTGCAAAAGACATGCATCATATCATGACTTTTTATTCAGGGATACATCCCAAGAAGCCGGAGAACTTCAGTGTAGATACCCGGTTTTACCCTTAAAGAAAACAAGATGCGGACCACCAGATTACTGATCATCATACTCCTGCTGATAGGAGAGACAAAAGCCCAGACCTTTAGCGGAAGCGGCGGCCACATTCAGGATTATGCCAGCAGCGATTTTCCGATGGCAGTATCGGGTTTGGTACCCGGCACCCTGGACACCGTAAACTTCGGAGTAGAGCAGGTCTGTGTGAATCTCACCCACACCTGGGATTCCGACCTTGATATGTATCTGATAGCACCCGATGGAACCTTGGTGATGCTGGTATCCGGTCAAGGCGGAGACGGAGATGATTATCAGAACACCTGTTTCAGGGCCGATGCGAGCGTGTCTATAGCAGGACAGTCGGCGCCATTCACCGGGGTTTTCAAGCCTATGGGGCAATTGGGTTTAGTGAACAACGGGCAGAATGGAAATAACGACTGGACGTTAAGAATAGTAGACACCTATCCTGCCGACGACGGGCAGGTACTATCGTGGAGCATCACCTTTGGAAACAATCCTGCGGATTATTTCACCATCAGTTCCTCATCATTGCCAATCTTCAGCATAAACACCAACGGACAGAACATACCAAACGAGCCAAAGATTGGTGCCCAGATGGGCGTAATATGGAACGGAGACAGTGCGAGAAATTTTATTGGCGACCCTTACAACCATTATCAGGGATTAATAGGCATAGAGACACGCGGAGCAAGTTCTTCAGGCTTTCCAAAGAAATCATACAGCATAGAGTTAAGAGACCTTAACGGGGCAGAGCTGAATCGTTCATTATGCGGGTATCCGGCAGAGAGCGACTGGGTGTTATCGGCACAATACACCGACAAGACCCTGATGCGGGGCATCATCAGTTTTGAGTTGATGCGAGAGATGGGTTGGTGGGCGCCAAGGTCGAGACCGGTAGAATTGTTTTTAAACGGAGCATACCAGGGTGTTTATATTTTGATGGAGCGGGTAAAGCGTGATCAGAACAGGATAGATCTTGCGGGGCTCACGGTAAATGATAACAGCGGAGATGATTTAACGGGAGGGTATATCTTAAAGCTGGACAAGAATTCCGGCAGCAGCGATCCCGGCTGGAATTCAAGGTACTTACCATTTCCTTCCGGGGATTCGATATACATCAGTTATTACTATCCGGACGCAACCGTGATCACGCCGCAGCAGACAGAGTATATTAAAGCCTACATAGACAGTTTTGAGACCGCGCTGATAGGACCGGATTATCAGGATCCGAATATCGGATATCAGCGATACGTAGATGTTGAGCGGGCAGCAGAGGCCTTCATCATACAAGAATTAACGCGGAGTATAGATGCCTACAGAAAGAGTTTTTATTTGTACAAAGACAAGAACAGCAATGGCGGGAAAATTAAGTTTGCTCCGGTATGGGATTATGACTTGAGTTTTGGCAATGTAGATTTCTGTGATGGCATGAGCTATGAGGGCTGGCAGATAGATTTCAATTATATATGTGGCGGAGACTATTGGTTGAATCCGTTCTGGTTTGATCGCATGCGGACAGACAGCACCTTTAGAAAGTATGTGAGATGCAGGTGGGATGATTTAAGAGCGGGACCATTTGCTACAGCTGCGATCCATCAGATGATTGATTCCCTGTATCAGAAGATGGAAGAAAGTCAGGAGTGGAATTTTACCATCTGGCCCATTATGGGACAATATGTTTGGCCCAACTATTATATTGGTCAGAACTACCGGGAGGAGGCAGATACCCTTAAGTGGTGGATGGCTCAGCGTTTAAATTGGCTGGATCAGAATTTTCCGAATGCAGGACAAGATTGTTCCTTTTACTATGCAGGAATAAGCGAGCAGAGCGGGGGAGAGGAAGTAAGGACGAATACCCTTATAGAAGATCATCTGGTTTTTTATACCAGAGGAATCAAGGGTAAGACACGGTATATGCTGAGAGACCTGTCAGGACGCGAAGTTTTATCGGGCCTGAAAGACGTAACAGAAGGAGAGCGCATCGATCTTGGTTCAACGTCGAACATGAGTTCAGGCACCTATATGTTGAGTATCATTACCTCAAAGGGCCATCATATTAAAAAGATGATAAAGCCCTAAGCATCACCACAGCATCAGCATCATACGCAAAAAAAGCC
>JBIIMV010000083.1:0-5867 GCA_044337805.1 Bacteroidia bacterium | reverse complement strand
CATGAACACAGTGGTCTCGTGAGCGTTGGTCTGAGGCTGTGTAGGGTAGTTACAGAATAAGAATTCAGATTTAAATCCGGAGCTTCCCGGACGTGACTGAGGCGCCATGAATGGCACTATCATAGAAGTGATTTTTGATGATGGGGCAGGGGTGTCTGTGAGCAGTCATTGCTGACGGGCCCGTTAAGCGCGCTTGAAGAGGAATGATGAATAAACCACAGGGCTCAGGAATTGGAGAAGCATCCCAGGGCTTCGGCAACTACGAAGGCGCTGCCGCTGATTACTACAAGGTCATCTGCCGCTGATTTAGCTATGGCTGTTTTGACCGCTGTCTCTACCTTCGGTATCACTTCGCCTTTTAGTCCGAATACCGCTGCTTTTTCTGCAAGTAATGAGGCATCCATGGCTCTTGGCAGATCGGCCTTGCAGAAATAATAGAAGGCACTTTTAGGCAGAAGGCTCAGTACTTTATCAATGTCTTTGTCACTCACCATTCCAATGACCACATGCAGATGTAGGTGGGAGGTTAATATAATCTGATTCATTAACTCCTCAATGCCGGCCTGATTGTGCGCGATATCTGCGTAAACAGCAGGTTTTTCCTGTAATTTCTCCCACCTACCGCGTAAGCCTGTCAGTGCACTGCACTTTTCAATACCACCAATCAGATCTTCTTCGCTGATGTTCCATCCCAGATCCTTCAGCATCAGGCAAGCGGCAGTTACGGTAGCGATGTTCTTTTGCTGGTATTTCCCTTTCAGGGATGGTTCAAAGGGGCCGAGTATTTTCCCTTCGGGCAATTCGATTTCCACTGCTCCACCTTCATAGTGAACCCTGCATACTTCTTCGGCAAAACGGATAGGGGCGTCTTCCTGCGCGGCTTTGCCAATAAAGACTTTTTCTGCCTCTGTTTGCCTTTCGCCAATAAGGACGGGTATTTGTTTTTTGATGATTCCTGCTTTTTCATTGGCAATGAGTTCGATGCTATCACCCAAAAGATTCATGTGGTCAAAGCTGATGTTGGTGATGACCGATAATTCAGGACGGATGATATTGGTGGAATCTAAACGACCTCCCAATCCTGTTTCTATGACCGCGATGTCTATCTTTTCTTCAGCGAACCATTTGAAGGCAAGGGCAACGGTCATTTCGAAAAAGGAGGGTTGAATCTTTTCAAACAGCGCAATATTTTCGCTTGTAAAGGCCGCCACGACATCTTCCGGAATCATATTGCCGTTAATTCTTATTCTTTCTCTGAAGTCCAGCAGATGCGGAGAGGTATAGAGTCCGGTTTTATAGCCTGCCGCCTGTAATACAGCAGCAAGCATGTGTGAGGTGCTTCCTTTCCCGTTTGTTCCTGCGACATGTACACTTTTAAATTTATCGCCGGGATGACGAAAGGCTTCTGAAAGTGCCAGTGTATTGTTGAGGTTAGCCTTGTATGCTGCTGCACCTACTCTGGTGAACATTGGCAGCTGCTGAAAAAGGTAGGAGATTGCTTCTTGATAATTCATGCATGGATGCTTGCTGTCTGAGAACTACAAATCGTTTTCTTTTTCAATGGTGCTTCTCAGATAAAGTTCGCCACAAAAGTAACCCCCATTTGGTGCGTTGGTCAGAATGTCGTAGGTGAAATTCTCAAGGTAATTTATGAGAATAGGGTGTTTCCCTTTTCCCGATTCAACCGTTTTTCCACAGGGTATTCCGTTTTCATCCGGGTGTGCGGGAGAAATGAAAGCGATGTTCTTCCCTTGCTCTGAATATACCAGCATGTTAAATGGTGCGAGGACTTTTTTCCTGCTGGTCTTGATAACCACGTAGGGCGCCGGTTTTCCGTCCGGACCTTTAGCCAGAATGGTGTCCCCTTCCTGAAGATCTTCCACTTTGCGAAGTCCCGGAGGTGTTGAAATTAAGCTGCCTTTACCCAGACATCTCCCCATCCATACATTGGTGTCGAGTTGTTTGCTAAAAATGCTCAAATCATTTGCATCGAAAACCACGGTGAGCACATGCGCCCTGGTGTCACTCAGTCGCTCTGTTTTTTGATAGGTCCATATAAAACTCTCCGAAGCGGGGTCAAATCCGAATGTTGCGTGCCCGGGTGTCTTTAGCAAAACAGGTTCTATGGCATCTCCTTTTTTAAGTACTTCGTTTTTGGTCACACAATTACACTCCGAGGGTTTCGCTTTGCAATCGGGAAGAAATTTTGAGAAGGGCATCATGAAGGTTTTTGCATCTGCTTTCAGAGGTATCTCAAATTCATAAGTGGTATGCTCTAGCGGATACATTCTGAAATACACTCGGTAGTTTCTTTCTGATGGCGCCGAGTTATAGTAGACATTTTTGTAATAATGCGGATAGAGGTAGTTCCTGTCGTAGAAGGCATTAAAGTACTTTTTTCCGATGCGTGCAGATAGTTTTTTTTCACAGCGAGCCCGCATGCTTAATGCCAGGGAGTCTGGATTTGAGCAATAAGGTCTTTCCTTGCCGCTCAAAGCTGACAGATTCAACTGGCCGTATGAAAAAAAACGGCCGAATACCAGGCAGATTAGTAGTAAGAAAACTCTCATTAATCTTTCCTGCGAAAGTACCTCAATTTGTGAAAATAATTTACTTTCGGTGCATGATGTCGCGCCTGCATTTACTGCTTGCATTTATCCTGTGTTCTTTTTCGATCAGGGCTTCCTACAGGGGGTATCCTGATTTTACGGTATATAATCCGGAGAATTATGGCTTTCATGCACAGACATTTGGTATTTATCAGGACAGCAGCGGAATGATGTATTTTGCGAATGTGCTCGGTCTGGTGAATTTTGATGGTCGGAATTGGTCGCATATCAAGAATACCCGTTCAGAGAGTGTTTATTCTGTAGCCAAAGGACTTGGAGAGTCAGTAGCTTACGGCGGTGACGGTGATTTTGGTTATGCAGAAAAAAAACAGGGAGGAGCATTTATTGCAAAATCGCTACTTGATTTTGTGCCCAAAGCCGACAGAGATTTTCAGGAAATATGGACCATTATCTCACATTCGACAGGAACTTTATATTGCTCCAAAAATGCCATTTTTCGCTGGGACGGCCGAAAAATCAGTGTGTATCATCCCCGGGGCCCGCGAGGTTTCCACAAGTTTTTTTCTGTTGGCGATAGAGTTATTGTCAGAGAGTTCGAGACAGGCTTGCTTGAATGGAAGCCCGAAGGTTTGACCGGCCTTACTGGAGGCGATTTCTTCTCTGAGATCAAGGTTGATTTCATTTATCCAATGAATGGCAGGTGGCGTGTAGGAACCCGTGACGAGGGTTTTTTTGAGTTTGATCCATCAGGGCTTAATCCTGTAAGGCCCGCGCACTCCGAGGCCGGAGACTTTATTTCTTCTGCTGTGTTGTATCACGGTATTCGCCTGCACGACGGGAATTTTGCTTATGCCACTCACAAGCGTGGGGTTATCATCTGCGATGAATCAGGTCGTATTCTTGAAAATTATGACAGCCGCATCCTTCAGTCAAATAAAACCTGGTTTTTGCATCAGGATCGGGATAAGAACCTGTGGATTGCAAATGACAGAGCCATCTGCACCGCAGACTATGCCTACCCTTTGCGTTGGTTTGCCCGTAACCAGCTAACGACAAATGCTGTTGCAACAGACAAAGCCGGTAGAGTATGGGTAGCAGCCACTGACGGATTATATTCCAGTAGAACCGGTTTGCCTACCGATTCATTTTCTCTTCATATTCAAAGCCTCGGGCATTATTTCACCGTGTTGAATTTTAAATACGGAGCACATTCATCCATCATTGCTTCCTCTCAGCATGGTTTGCAGTTTTTTGGAGGCAACAGTGAAACCGTTATGGAGGATAATTTTTCCTTTTCACATCTAAGACAGTGGAAGCGTGATTCATCACTTGTTGTTGGCATTGGCAGAGGCGGTATGGCTGTTTTTCAATTCAGGAATAAGGGATGGGAAAAGGTTTTTTATGACGATAGTCTGGATGGTCAGTTATATGCTATGACAGAAGATGCCTCCGGAAGAATATGGATAACAGGTGAGGATGGCCTGGTCATTTGTCTCAGCCTGACGCCGTCGAAAACAAACATCCTTCAAAAAACAATGTTTCGCTTTCCGTCTGACTCACCGTTCAAGGCTGAGAACTTCCGTTGTTTTAGTTTGAATGGCCGGTTATTCTTTACAGGAATACAAACCATAATGGAATACCGGGGAAGAAGTCCTGGCGGAGACCTCAGATTTTCTGTTGTCACTGATTTTTCATCCGGTCTGAAAGGCTCTTTTGATTTCTTCCGTATCTATGAATCCTCAAATGGCCTGATCTGGATCAGCGGAGATGAGCACACAGGTAAAAATATTCATGGTTACCTCTACAAAAATGCCAGAAATGAATTTGATGTTCAGGGTGTACCATTCTCTAAATTAAAAATCTATCAGGTAAATGCTTTTTGTGAAAGTCCGGACGGCACAGTCTGGCTAGCCTGCAACAATGGTGTTGTATCTTTTGATTCTGGTATGAATATCAGCTACGCATCTGAGTTCCCTGTAATCCTGAATGTGACGACTCCCGGCGCAGCGAGCAACTCATTTCTTTCTGAATTGGCGGCCGAGGAGCTTGTGTTGCCATATTCTCAAAATAAACTGAATTTCTATTATCAGGCATTGTCTTATGGTGCCCCCGCTTCACTATCCTATTCTGTTTTTTTGGAAGGCTTGGATGTTCAATGGAGCAGGTGGGAATCTGTAAATACCACGGCCTATAATTCACTGCCTGAGGGCAAGTATGTCTTTCATGTCAAAGGCAGAGATATTTATGGAAACGTATCCAAGGAATCCATCCTTGCATTTAAAATTTTACCACCCTGGTACAGGACATGGTGGGCTTATATCAGTTATCTGATCATCGGGATATTGGGTGTTCGGCAGATTGTGAAGTTTAACACTGCGCGACTTAAATCTCTGAATGAGTATCTCGACCGCACGGTAAGTCAGCGCACGCAGGAGCTTAACATTGAGAAAGAAAAGCTGTCGGAAGCTAACCGGGAGATTACTGATAGTATAAACTATGCCCGTTTTATACAAAGGAGTATCCTGCCTGCCGAGGATTTTATTCATGGTGACCTGAGGGGAAGCTTTATCTATTACAAGCCGCGCGATATTGTGAGTGGCGATTTTTATTGGTTTGATCAGATCGAAGATTCCTCTCCTCCAACCCAGATAATTGTATTGGCAGACTGCACGGGGCATGGAGTTCCCGGCGCTTTCATGAGCATGATAGGTTCTGAAAAACTTAATCAGGCGGTCCACGATTTGGTCAATCCAGACCCATCAAAAATGCTGGTTTTTATGAACCAGTCTGTTACCAAAGCAATGCGTAAGGGCGGAAGTACTGAGTCTCGTGATGGTATGGAAATGGGAATTTGTTTTTTCAGACCCGGCAACAACTTTCTGCAATATGCCGGTGCTAACAGGCCCCTGTGGGTTTATCGAAAAGAGAAACATGACTTTGAAATCATTAAGCCCACCAAATGCGGTATTGCCGGTGGATCAGATACCGGTCAGGCTTTTGCACTGCATGAGGTTCCCCTCAGTAAGGGCGATCGTGTTTTTATGTTCTCAGATGGCGCACCTGACCAGTTTGGTGGACTGAAGGGAAGGAAGCTTACCACTAAAGGCTTTCGTGATTTGTTGTTGGAAATTCAACAATACGACATTTTAGATCAGAAAAGACAAATTGATCTTTTTTATTCTGAATGGATGAAAGATCAGGAGCAGGTTGATGATATTCTTATCATGGGTTTTGAAGTTTGATTAAGCCCGATCAAGCTTCAATTGCTTCCGGCTACCGCCATAGACGTCTGTTATT
>JBIIMV010000364.1:0-2712 GCA_044337805.1 Bacteroidia bacterium | reverse complement strand
CGGTCGTTGGATGCCCCGAAGTTGAAAACACTCTTGTAGGTGTTATCTAAAAAAATACCGTAGGTAAAGCGCTCTTTGATGCCGATGTAAAAGGGCGTGCTCAGGTAGAGAGGATCATCATTGACAGCATAAGCAAAATGATCGGTGTTCCAGTGGGTGTATGTTCTGCCTCTTCTGTCGATGTTCCCGGTTTTCTCTCCCATACCGATATATCTTTCACCGGGGTGCATCTTCTTGTAAGTGCTCACTTCATTGCCCAGCCAGGATGTTCCAAAGGCATCATCATCGGCATTGAGTAACTTTCCGCCATGGGTATAAAAGGCAAAGCGAAGCGGATGCCTCTGAATGCGGCAAACAAACTGCGGCAGGGTAAGCACCAGCTCATCTTCCCGTTCACTTAATTTGTAAAGACCTTCGCAGGGTTCTGCAACCACGGCATAGGAAAAATCTTCTCGTGCAATGCCGGATTTGTGTATGCGTATTCGCAAGGTACCTTCATCGTAGGTCCATACATCTACCTGCGCTTCCGTAGTTTCAATGCGCAGCCCTGTGGCATGGGCTTCATAATACTGAACCGCTCCAAGGCTCCGGTTAAGGCTGTTTACACGCTGCTTGTAACTCCTGCTGCCTTTTTCAGACTGCTTTGCTGAAGTCTTTTTGTCTTTCAGCTTCATCAGGCTTTTTCCTTTTTTATCAGGTATTTCATGTGGTAGTCAACAAGTCCGTGTATGGGCTTTTTGATAATATTGCCTGAGGTGATGCCCATCTTGCGGCACTCTTCGCGGACAATATCTTCGAAGTGAAAGCCGATGGAACCCACAAAGTGAACAGGCACTTTCTGATAGTTGGGAAAGCAGGCCACGTGGTTTTCAAGAAAATCACGAATACCGGCTGCCACGGTGGTGCCCACCCACTCTAGCTCTTTGTTTTCGGAATAAACCTTCATGAAAGAGGCCAGATAAACGTTCGCATGTGGTTTCATGTAAACATTTTCAAAGATGGTGGTCTTGTTCAGTTTGTAATCTTTTTCAAGTTGCTGCTGAATTTTCACGGGCAGCTGACGATAAAGAAATTTGGTGAGCAGGCGCTTTCCGAAATAGCTGCCGCTGCCTTCATCACCTAGAATATAACCCAGTGCAGGAACTTCTTCGCTCACATTGTCGCCGTCGAAGTAACAGGAATTGGAGCCTGTGCCGAGTATGCAGGTAATGCCCGGCTTGCCATCGTAGGTGGAGAATGCAGCCCCAACAAGGTCGTGGTCAACGTATACATTTGCAGAAGTGAATACACGTTGCAACGCGCGTTCAACAACAAGTTTAAGGTCTCTGCTGCTGCAACCGGCACTGTATAAAAATACCAGTTCAACTTTTGAGGCACATGCTGCCAGGCCTTCGTTTTCTTTTATGGCCTTTTCAATAATATTTTCGTTGTGAAAAAAAGGATTGAATCCCATCGTGCAGAAAGAATCCAGTTCTTTTCCGCTGCTGTCAACCAGCATCCAGTCACATTTGGTTGAGCCACTGTCGGCAATCAGGTACATACGTTTTGTTTTGTGGGTTTAGAGAATGTAATCGGTGGAGAGAAAATTTGATTTACGGCCTTCGAGAATCGCAGTCATCAGGCCTTTGTTGATGTCGCTGTCTTTGCCTGCAACCATGGTACGAATGGAGAATACACGAAGGGCATCGCTTACGCTGAGTGTGCCCTCGGCGCTGTCTTTGCGGCCGTTGAAGGGATATACATCCGGACTGCGCTGGCATTGGCTGTTGATGTTCAGCCTGCAGACCTGGTTCACAAGCGGATCGACCAAAGAGGCAATCTGATCAGGGTCGGTGCCGAAGATGCTGGCCTGTTGTCCGAAGTTTGATTCTACCATGTATTGCACGGGTTCTGAAATGGTCTTAAAGTTACGAATCGGAATCACCGGTCCGAATTGCTCTTCGTGATAAATTTTCATATTTCCGTTAACAGGAAAAAGAATGGCCGGATAAACGAAGCTGCCTGAAACGCGTCCTCCGCCCTCATTGATCACCTTTGCACCCTTGCTCTCAGCATCAAATATCAGAGCCTGCATATAGGCAGGCTTATCCGCCTCGGGAAGAGGCGTCAACATCACACCCGTGTCCCAGGGCATACCGCACTTCAGGCTGAGCAATCGCTCACACAGTCTTTTGCGGAAAGTCTCTGAAATGGCTTCGTGCACAAATATCATTTTTAGTGCGGTGCAACGTTGTCCGTTAAAGGATAATGTGCCTGTTATCACCTCTTCAACTGCAAGGTCAAGGTCGGCATCGGCAAGAATAATGGCCGGATTCTTGGCCTCAAGGCCCATAACGGAACGGAGTCTGTTGGGACGAGGATGCAGTTTCTTCAGAGTATTGGCGGTACCACTGCCACCGATAAAGGCAAAAACATCCAGTTTACCGCTCTCCATCAAATGTCCGGCAGTCTCTCTCCCCGCACCATAAATGATGTTGATCACTCCCTTTGGAAAACAATCTCTGAATGCAGGCAACAAGGGATGCAGCAACAAAATACCGTGTTTTGCAGGTTTCAGAATCACTGAATTGCCCATGATGAGGGCCGGAATCAGGGTAGCAAAGGTCTCATTCAGCGGGTAGTTGTACGGACCCATACAAAGCACCACCCCAAGCGGACCACGGCGGATTTGCGCGTAAATGCCCTGCTCCTTGCGCAGCCGCGAAGACTCAC
>JBIIMV010000223.1:0-3827 GCA_044337805.1 Bacteroidia bacterium | reverse complement strand
GAGCCTCAACAGTGTCGATGATATATTCAACCGTTCGGTCAAACTCCTTCTCAGAATCTTTTAATGACTTCCCAATTTCCCACATCAGCCATTTAACAACCTCTGCCCGCACTGCCTGCATACGTTTTACAAATGCGGTCATGTGCTGAATGCGGGCCTTTACGCTCATGGTTGCCCATACCCCCCTGCCCAGGTCCCAGCTGTCTAACGCAGACTGCAATACCTCATCCGTTGCCCGCTCATCGAGCATAGGATAACTGCCCAGCCTGAAGCGTACTTCACTTCCCTCCTCTCCCAGCATCACAGGTGAAAAAACATCCTTCACCCCGCCATTCCATTCCTTCAGTTCACCATTTACCAGATAATGGCTTTGCTCGAGTGGCTCCACCCGGTATTGCTCCGGCACTGCCTCAATGCTGCCGGGAAACCTCAGGTTATTCGTTTGTTTCATGATCTATTTTTACGGACTTACAATTAACATACAAATATAAGTGTAAAAATGACACTAAGAAAAGAAATCCGGTTTATTTTGTTGGTGAAAAGCAAAATATCATTCTTCTAACCCGGCAGGATGATGAATCGAAAATACTCCTGCTGCCAACATAATTTGAAACCACCTGTCCGCAGAGTTTTACATACCAATTCAGACCTCTTTCGATTTAGAAACGTTAAAACGCAAAAAAAGAAACAAAGCATCACTTGCATAGCGTAACTTTGATTAGGAATAAGACATACTTAGTATATCAAAGAAAGTCTTACCATGAAATTAAAAGCGTAATCCATGAAATACACCATCCCTTTTTCAGAAATAAGAATAAACGATATTGCTTCGGTTGGCGGAAAGAATGCCTCTTTAGGAGAGATGTATTCATTGTTATCGCCGCAGGGCATTTCGGTGCCCGATGGATTTGCCATCACTGCGGATGCATACCGTTTATTCCTGCACCTGAACAATCTTGAGACATTCATCAGCAGCAGACTTTCTGCCATTGATACCGGAACTTTCAGTAACCTTGGCAGCATGGCTCAGGAAATCAGAGCGGCCATCATGCAAGCCCATTTTCCTGAAAGCCTGGAAGCAGAAATTATTTCTGCTTATCAATCACTTACATCAAAGGCAGCACCGGGAAAAACCTTTGCCGTGCGAAGCAGTGCCACAGCAGAAGATTTACCAACAGCAAGTTTTGCAGGGCAGCAGGAAAGTTTTTTGAATGTTAAGGGAGAAGCAAATCTCATAAAGGCCATTCACCGCTGTTTTGCCTCGCTCTTTACCGACAGAGCCATTAAATACCGTTACGACAACGGTTTTGAGCACATGAAGGTTGCCTTGTCTGTTGGCATACAAACCATGGTGCGCTCCGACCTGGCTTGTTCGGGCGTTATCTTTACCCTTGAACCCGATACCGGTTTTGATAAGGTAGTACTCGTAACAGGCGCCTGGGGGCTGGGCGAAAATGTGGTGCAGGGAAATGTTAACACAGATGAATTCCTGCTCTACAAGTCTTTCATAGGAAAAGTTAAAACACCGGTATTTTCTCATAAAACCGGAAGCAAAAACAAAACCATGGTTTTCTCCGCTCTTCACGAAGGTGAAATTGTTCGTCCTGAAGATGCGGTGCTCAACACCGATACTCCCGAAGAGAAGAGGAGAAGCCTGATTCTTAACGATACAGAGGTAAGTCAGCTGGCTGAGTGGGCCTGCCTGATAGAGCAGCATTATGGCTGTGCCATGGACATTGAGTGGGCCAAAGACAGCCTCGATGGTAAACTGTATATCGTGCAGGCACGTCCCGAAACGGTGCACAGCACAAAAGCGGGGAACATCTTTAAGCAGTACACCTTGCTCGAAAAAGGAGAAAAAATCTGCACCGGGGCAGGCCTGGGCAACAAGATAGCGGCAGGCAGAGCGAGAATCCTGCATTCCCCTTCAGAGATGGGGCGGCTGCAAGCAGGCGAAATTCTGATAACCGAGCGTACCGACCCCGATTGGGATCCGCTGTTAAAAAAAGCCGCAGCCATTATCACCAACCAGGGCGGACGAACCTCCCATGCCGCCATTGTGGCGAGGGAAGTCGGTGCCATTGCGGTTGTGGGAACCGGGAATGCAACAGAGAAAATACAGGATGGTGATATTATTACCGTTGATACATCAAAAGGCAGCACAGGGGTGGTTTACCGCGGCGCTCTGAAGTGGGAAGAAAAAGAGATTGACCTTGCCACAGTGCCGCGCACCAAAACAAAGGTGATGCTCATTCTGGCCCATCCCGATGAGGCTTTCCGCTTTTCTCTGTTGCCCAACGATGGCGTAGGACTCATGCGCATGGAATTTATCATCAGCAATGCCATTGGTATTCACCCAATGGCACTCAGACATTTTGATAAAATCAGCGATGTTTTGGTTAAAAATAAAATTGAAGAGCTAAGCTCGCAGTACAGCAACAAGCAGGATTTTTTTGTGCACAGACTCACCGAGGCAACAGCAAAAATGGCAGCAGCCTTTTACCCGCGTGATGTTATTGTGAGAATGAGCGACTTCAAATCAAACGAATATGCCAACCTGCTGGGAGGCCGGCAATTTGAACCGGTTGAAGAAAATCCCATGATTGGCTTCAGAGGTGCATCACGCTATTATCATCCGCTGTACAAAGATGCATTTGAGCTGGAATGTAAGGCCATGAAAATGGTGAGAGAAGACATGGGCTTTACCAACGTAAAACTCATGATACCATTCTGCAGAACCGTGTCGGAGGCTGAGAAAGTAATTGAAGTAATGGCTGGTTGCGGACTCAAAAGAAGGGAACACGGACTGGAATTGTATGTGATGGTAGAGATTCCCAGCAATGCCCTGCAAGCTGAGGATTTTGCCAAACATTTCGATGGCTTTTCGATAGGCTCAAACGACCTTACACAGCTTACCCTTGGTGCAGACCGCGATTCAGAGCTGCTATCCGAGATATTTAGTCCGTTCGACCCTGCCGTGATGCAACTCATAGAAATGACTCTCAGCAAGGCCGGGAAGAGCGGAACCCACACAGGGCTTTGCGGACAGGCCCCGAGCGACTATCCTGAATATGCGGGCTTTCTGGTAAGGAATGGTATTGACAGCATTTCCTTCAACCCCGATGCGCTGATAAAAGGCATACAAAACATAGCAGAAGCTGAAAAAAAAATAACATCAAAAACATAAAACCATGAATGCAAACATTGAAAAACTTTTTAATCTGAGCGGAAAGACAGCCATTGTAACCGGTGGCGCCATGGGCATTGGCAAAGGCATTGCACGGCGACTGGCAGAAGCCGGAGCAGGCGTTATGATTGTTGACCTTGTAAGCAAAGAAGATGCTCAACAGACCCTTGATGAATTACAATCAAACGGACATCATGTGGCATTCCTTCAGGCCGATCTGCGCGACATCAGCAGATATGAAGCGATACTTTCAGACACCCTGCAAAAATTTGGCAGTCTCGACATACTGATAAACAATGCAGGTATTTTTAACTATGCCCCAGTCAGCACCCTTAGTGAAGACCTATGGGACCGCACCATAGATTTAAACCTGAAGGCAACGGCCTTTCTGTCTAAGGCCTTTATCAAGAGCCTGGCAGAGTTGAAGAAGGGAGGGCGCATCATCAATATCTCTTCGGTAGACAGCATGAAGCCAACAGGCAATCTGTCGCACTATGATGCCTCTAAGGGCGGGGTGCGCATGCTCACCAGGGCCCTGGCAAAAGAGGCGGCGCAATATGGGATTTTGGTAAACGAAATAGCACCCGGTGGAGTGAACACACCCGGGGTCATGAAGATGGCAGGCACACAGATGAGTGAT
>JBIIMV010000066.1:0-6642 GCA_044337805.1 Bacteroidia bacterium | reverse complement strand
TCTTATATAATGCAGGGCATTCTCAAGTATTTCCAACATATTCATTCAATAATCTTTCAAAATTTTTATCGTCCGGGGCATGAAAGGCAGGATTAATTCTAAGAGCAAAAAGTGGCAAATCATCAATTAATTCGGAGAGAGCACTTGCTCGGAGTTTAACCATATCCTTCTCTGTGGTGATGATTATTTTATTGGTGCTGCGGATTGATTGAAAGGTGCTTTTGAGGAAATGGATGTCATGCGTTGCGTATTCATGATGATCCCTGTATTTTACAAGATGATATCCGGAAGAATTCTCACGGATAAAATCTTCAAAAGGCCCGGGATTTCCTATTCCGCAAAAAGCGAAAACAAAGGTTTGCTTGTTAAACAACTTATTCACCTGGGTAACATTTTCATGGCTTGCTCCAAAAGCTATCAGTCCGGTATATCTGAGAAAGGAGAATAGAACATCCTGCCTTGCTGATGGTGCTATCTCCTGTAACAGGTGCCTTCGCTCTATGGGTGAAAAAATTGCCGGGGTTTTGGTTACAATGATGATGTCTGCACGTTTTTTTCCGGATCTTGATTCTCTCAATCTGCCGGCCGGGAGAATATAATCCTTGAAAAATGGTCTTGAATAATCTGTCAACATGATACTTAATCCTGGCCTAATCCGACGGTGTTGGAATATATCGTCAAAAATGATCAGATTCGTTTCGGGAAACTCAGCCAGGGACTTTTTTACCGCTCTCACCCGATTGCTGTCAACCACCACTTTGATACCTTGAAGCGTGTTTTTTATCTGGTAGGGCTCATCTCCAATGGTGGCCGGAGTATCCTCCGGACCTGCCACCCGATAGCCTCTGGTCTTTCTCCCATAACCTCTCGATATAAAAACCACGTTTCTGCTTTCAGAAAAAAAACCGGCAATGAATGCCGCGATGGGCGATTTGCCTGTGCCACCGACACTCAGGTTGCCAATACCAATGCTGGCAACAGGTGGAACAAATGATCTGAGTAGCCCCCAGTCAAAAAATTTGTTTCTCATCCACATGAAAAATCCATAAATGGCGGCAAAAGGGAGTAGAAGAAATCTCAGCGGATGCATTTATTCATCAAATTTACAAACCAAATTGGCTTTTTCAAATGATTACGATCGCTGACCTTATGCGCTTTCTGGAATACAGAGCGCCATTCGCTTTTCAGGAATCTTACGACAACTCAGGACTTATTTATGGGAATGCAGTTGACCAAATCAAGGGGCTATTAATCTCTCTTGATGTTACAGAGGATGTTATGGATGAAGCAGAAAACCTCGGATGCAATGTGATTCTTGCCCATCATCCCTTGATATTCGGCTCATTGAAAAAACTTGATTCCGGTAATCCTTCGCATCGGCTCCTAATCAGGGCTATTCGAAATAATATTGCCCTAATTTCCTTCCATACAAACTTCGACAACATTGCTTCAGGTGTATCTTTTTTGATGGGTCAAAAACTCGGCATCTCCGATGGTAAACCACTGTTGGCTTCAACCTCAAGGCTAATGAAACTGGTCGTATTTGTTCCGGAAACCCATACTGATAAAGTGAGGGAAGATCTCTTTAAGGCAGGAGCCGGAAGCCTTGGAAATTATGACAATTGCTCGTTCTCGTCTCCTGGCACAGGTACGTTCAGGCCTCTGCCCGGATCGAATCCTTTTACAGGAACAACCAATCAGTTAAGCTTCGAGAAGGAGGATAAACTCGAGCTGGTTTTTCCCCAGCACCGAATGAATGAAATTTTGACGGCCATGCGGATGTCTCATCCTTATGAGGAGGTCGCCTATGACCTTTTGTTACTCGAAAATAAAAATTCTGAGGCCGGAACAGGCTGGATTGGCAATTTAACAAAACCCATACCTGTCAATGAATTTTTAGCGCTGCTAAAGGAGAAATTTAATTCCCCCTTTATCAGGTTTTCTCCTGTAAAAAAGAATTTTATCAGAACGGTCGCCCTTTGCGGTGGAAGTGGCTCTTTCCTCATTCCTCATGCCCTGCGACAAGGGGCTGATGCCTACGTCACCTCAGATTTGAAATACCATCAGTTTTTTGAGCCTGATGGGGCAATGCTCCTGGCTGATATCGGGCATTTTGAGAGCGAAATTCACTTTATTGAGGCTTTGGGCCTTGATATAAGGAAAAAAAGCCCTAATTTTGCGGTCCGTTTGTCCGGAATAAAAACAAATCCCGTACAATTTTGGGTCTGAAAAGTATGTCAACAAAATCAAAAACACTTGAAAAAGAGTTACCTGTTGAGGTTAAACTGAAAAACCTATTTGATCTTCAACAGGTCGATTCAGCCATCGACCGCATTCGTATTCTTCAGGGCGAATTGCCTCTGGAGGTAAGTGACCTTGAGGATGAGGTTGAAGGTCTTCTGACAAGGATGAAAAACCTTGAAGGTGATCTCAAAGATTTCGAAGAGCAAATCACCGTCCGGAAAAACGCTATAAAAGAATCTCAGGAGTTGATTCGTAAATACGAATCTCAGCAATCCAAAGTCAGAAACAATCGGGAATTCGACTCCCTTAATAAGGAACTTGAATACCAAACGCTCGAAATTCAGCTTTCTGAAAAACGAATTAAAGAATTCAAAAATCAGATAACCGACAAAACTGCTGCGCTTGAGGTTGCAAAGAAAGAATATGAGGAGCGCAAAAAAGACCTTGACCACAAGAAAGCCGAACTCAAGGAAATAGTCGCTGACACCGAAAAGGAGGAAAAGGCACTCATTAAAAAGTCCTCAGATGCATCTTTGAATATCGAAGTAAGATTGCTGAATGCATACAACCGTATCCGGTCTAATTCGAGAAATGGATTAGCTGTCGTAACAGTCTCAAGAGATGCATGTGGTGGATGTTTCAATAAAATTCCACCACAGACGCAAATGGATATTCGCGCCCATAAAAAAATTATCGTTTGCGAACATTGCGGTCGAATATTGGTGGATGCACAAATACTTGAAAAATAATCGTTGGACCACTTCGTTAAATGAATGGGGGAAATTTCTTTTCCCCCTTTTTTTTTATTGTTTGTGCTGTCCAGGCTCCGCACTGGATGTTGAAAGGTTTAAGGCCTATTATGCCGAAGCATCTTGTTTCAATATTGCACTACCTTCATATGCCGAATCTAACTTGGCAGTTGAAAAAAAGAACCAAGAGAAAGTTTTTGGATGGAGCTATGCGGCGGCTTTACACATCATTGGTTCTGAAAATCCTCTTGACCTTGAAAAATGGGAATATTTGAAAAGTGTCTCACTGGATTTAATGCCCGAAGAGGATTCTTCGCCGTGGCAACTTTTCGCCCGCTCTGAAATTAATTTAATATGGGGTTTTGCGCGAATGCGAGCCGGGAAAAGGATTTCAGGAGCAAATGACGTAAGGCAAGCATGGAATTTGACGGAGAAGATTTTGGAGAAATGGCCTCAATTTACACCCGCACTCAAAAACAGAGCACTTTTGCAGGCCCTCGTAGGCTTAGTGCCTTCTTCTTACAGACGGGTGGCGGGAATTTTAGGATTCTCCGGTTCCCTGGAAGATGGCTTAAAGAATTTAGAGAGAATTTATCCCCTGACCACGGCAGGACAATTCCGTTTTTTGAATGAACAGGTGGGCTTTCTCTGGCTTATCATTTTGAAGAATTATGGTTCTGAAAGTGAATTGTCTGACGCATTGTCAAAGTTTTTTTTGCCTTCTGAACGAAAAGGTCCTTTGATAAGGTATGCTGTCGCGTCAGCCCTTATTGGTCAGGGAAAACGCAAACAAGCTCAAGGTTTGTTGTTTGGATCAGATGAGGCCGCAACAATTAGCTTCCCTTGGTTATTATGGTTGAAGGCCAATTTTTTACTTCAGGACTTAAATCCTGAGGCCGAGAAGTACTTTATTAAATTCATTAAACAAAATGGAGCCGCTTCGTATAAAAAAGCATCGTATTTAAGGTTGTCCTGGTTGAACCAATGTTTGGGAAATTCGCAGAAAACTGCCTACTTCAGGAAAAAAGTTCTCACAGAAGGAAAGGCCGATGTTGATGAAGACGCAGAGGCTCTCAGAGAGGTTGAAAACAATGTTATTCAGGAAACATGTCTGCTTCGCGCGAGATTAAGGTTTGATGGTGGGGATTTTTTTGCCGCACTAAATGAAGTTAACCGTTGCTCACCTGCAGGATTCCGTTCGCTGCGTTACCTGGAAGAATATTACTACCGACTTGGCCGAATCTATTATAAACTCGGAGAAGAAACCAAGGCAATACAAATGTTTGTAAAATGCCTTGCCACCCCGGGTCAGTCTGATGGCTATTTTAAACCCAATAGTGCCCTTTTGATGGGCCTCATTATGGAGCAAAAAGGAAGAAGGGAGGATTCAAAGAAGTTCTATGAATCTGCGATAGCATTCAGGAATCACGAATATGAGAGAAGTATCGAGCAAAAAGCAAGAGCCGGATTGGCGAGAATTTCAGTCTATTAAAATTTATTTGCTTTCCCGTTTCTGATCGTTTTTTTTACTTCGACTGCACGAAAACTGCCATCTGTCGCTTCAACAATCCTGAAGCTTACCATGTCGCCACTATAAATCTGTTCCCTAAGGTCATTTATGTGTATAAAAATTTCACCTTTCACCGAATGCCGGATTTTTCCAAAGCCTTTGAGAGGATCGAAAAATAACACAATACCCTGTTCCATTTATGTATCTTCGGGAATTCAACCCTAAAGATGTGAAAAATGTTCTAATTACAGGCGCCAGCAAAGGCCTTGGTATGGAAATAACAAAACTGGCTGCCTCGCAACCCGGATATCGTATTCTTGCAATTTCACGTGATACACGATCTCTTAAAACGCTTTCCATTAACGAAAACTCAGAGTTGTTGACCTGGAATCTCGATCTCGGTGTTGAGGATAGTGTTGGTCAATTTATCAGCGAAATAAAACACCGGAATTGGCAATTCGATGGAATGATACTCAATGCCGGAATTTTCAAGAAGTCAGATATCAATAGTGTTTCCTGGATGGAATTGGATATTTTATTCCGTGTAAATTGTTTCGCTCCTTTCAGCCTATGTTCAGGTCTTTCATCGAATATGGATAAAGGGGCTCATGTGATTCTTGTATCATCAATGGGTGGATTCCAGGGAAGTAGAAAATTTCCAGGAAATACCGGTTACTGCATGAGTAAGGGGGCTTTAAGCATCATGGGGGAATGCATGGCAGCTGAGTTACAGGAAAAAGGCATCAGAGTCAATGTTGTTTGCCCCGGGGCTGTAAAGACACAAATGCTAAAAGAGGCATTCCCTGATTTTCAGGGCGGTGTTGATGCAAAGGCAATGGCCGAATGGCTCTGGAATTACTATAAAGAAGGAAGAGACTTGTTCAATGGAGTCATTTTGCCGATAACTTCAGGAGTAATTTGAACTTTTTCTATCTCATTATCAGCAATTTAACTACAAAAAAGAAAGTTATTTTTGCAAAAGGTGTTTTTGGAATGAAAAACCACATTACCTTTGCGCTCCCTTTTCGGGGATACGTTCTTTGAGTTGACAGACAAAACCGCTCTCCTGACAAAAGTTATTAACAATCTGTTTTTAATTTTGGAGATTGAAAAAAGGCTAGTACATTTGCAGCCCGTTTTGAAAAACTCGGCGTCCGAAAAGCGGACAAGTTCTTTGAAAAATTGAAGACATATAGAAGGTAGAAGGTAAACAACCTTCAGGTAGCCCAAACAAGACAGTTTGCCGAGAGGCAGACGAAGTCAATTTACAATGAAGAGTTTGATCCTGGCTCAGGATGAACGCTAGCGGCAGGCCTAATACATGCAAGTCGAACGGTAACAGGGTAGCAATACCGCTGACGAGTGGCGCACGGGTGCGTAACGCGTATGCAACCTACCTTCAACTGGGAGATAGCCCCTCGAAAGAGGGATTAATATCCCATAGTAATAAGAAGAGGCATCTCTTTTTGTTTAAAGCTCCGGCGGTTGAAGATGGGCATGCGTGACATTAGCTAGTTGGTGAGGTAACGGCTCACCAAGGCTACGATGTCTAGGGGTTCTGAGAGGATGATCCCCCACACTGGTACTGAGACACGGACCAGACTCCTACGGGAGGCAGCAGTAAGGAATATTGGTCAATGGACGCAAGTCTGAACCAGCCATGCCGCGTGAAGGATGACGGCCCTATGGGTTGTAAACTTCTTTTGTACGGGAATAAACCCGGGTACGTGTACCCGGCTGAATGTACCGTAAGAATAAGGATCGGCTAACTCCGTGCCAGCAGCCGCGGTAATACGGAGGATCCAAGCGTTATCCGGATTCATTGGGTTTAAAGGGTGCGTAGGCGGATTTGTAAGTCAGTGGTGAAAGCCTGCAGCTTAACTGTAGAACTGCCATTGATACTGCAAGTCTTGAGTACACTTGACGTGGGCGGAATGTGTCATGTAGCGGTGAAATGCTTAGATATGACACAGAACACCGATAGCGAAGGCAGCTCACGAAATTGTAACTGACGCTGAGGCACGACAGCGTGGGGATCAAACAGGATTAGATACCCTGGTAGTCCACGCCGTAAACTATGAATACTCGATGTGTGCGATATACTGTACGCGTCTAAGCTAAAGCATTAAGTATTCCACC
>JBIIMV010000338.1:0-2910 GCA_044337805.1 Bacteroidia bacterium | reverse complement strand
AATTTTAATCATGCTAGAACAAATTAAAACAGAGAACATTCTGTTTCTCGACATTGAGACGGTAGCGCAGTCGCCAGACTTCAACATGCTGAACGAACAGGAAGGTAAGCTCTGGGCAAAAAAGGCACAGCACCTGCGCCATGAAGAACATGAAACTCCCGCAAGCCTCTATCAGCGTGCAGGTATTTATGCAGAATTCGGCAAAGTGATATGCATTTGTGCGGGAATGCTTTCAGGCAGTCGCTTTCGCCTTAAATCTTTTGCCGGTCATGATGAAAAACAACTTCTTGAAGAATTTGCCAATTTGTTGAATCAACTTAATGGGCGCAACGTGATATTATGTGCCCACAACGGAAAAGAGTTTGACTTCCCCTACCTCTCCAGGAGAATGCTGATAAATGGCATTAAAATTCCCCGAGCACTCGACCTCGCAGGCAAGAAACCCTGGGAAGTACCGCACCTGGATACCATGGAACTTTGGAAGTTTGGTGATTTCAAAAGCTTTACCTCTTTGGAACTGCTCGCACATATCTTTCATATTCCAACACCAAAGGATGACTTAGACGGAAGTATGGTCAATGATACCTATTGGAAAGAAAAAGACCTGGATCGCATTGTTTCATATTGCAGAAAAGATGTGGTCACACTTGCCCGCCTTCTGATAAAATGGAAAGGCGAAGGTGAATTACTTGAAACCCAGATTGAGCCGGCCTGATGCAACACCTTTTAAAGGTTCATAACCTGTCTTTAAAATTTGCAGGTAAAGAGCAGTACGCATTGTCGTCTGTTTCATTTGACATCATGCCCGGTGAGGTTGTAGGCATTGCCGGTGAAAGTGGCTCAGGTAAATCACTTAGCTCAATGACCATCATGGGCTTGCTGCCCCCATCCGCAATCGTTGCCCCTGAAAGCAGTATACTCTTTCAGCGAAAACAGGGAACATGTGATTTGTTGAAGGCATCACCGGAACTTAGACGTGAAATAAGAGGCAAGGAAACAGGCATGATTTTTCAGGAACCCATGACATCCCTGAACCCTGTTATGCGCTGTGGAAAGCAGGTGGCAGAAACGCTAATGAAGCATCAACAGTTAGACAAAGCAGAAGCGGAGATTAAAGTAATAGAGCTGTTCGACAGAGTGAAACTTCCGCGGGCAGTCGAATTGTTTCATGCATGGCCACACCAGCTTTCGGGCGGACAAAAACAAAGAGTGATGATTGCCATGGCGATTGCCTGTAAACCATCTCTGCTGATTGCCGATGAACCTACCACTGCACTGGACGTAACTGTTCAGGCGGCTGTCATTTCGCTGCTCGACGAACTGCGGAAAGAAATGAACATGGCTATTCTGTTTATTTCTCATGATTTGGGACTCATGGCAGGATTTGCAGATAGAGTGAATATTCTCTATCGGGGCAGTATTATTGAATCAGGCAGTGCTGCGCAGGTCTTCAAATATCCTGAAGAGGCCTATACCAAAGGACTCTTGGCAAGCCTCCCAAGAGGAAACAGACCAAAAAAACTTCCAACAGTCGCCGATTTTATACCCGGGCCACCCGCCCCTGAAGTGATGCAGACAGAAGAACCCGAGCTTAGAAAAAAAAGGCTGGAACAGATTGCGGTCGCACCACTGCTGATCGACATAAAAAACATTTCCGTTACCTATTCGGGCAACAAAAACAGACTTGTTAGGGCACTCGACAATGTGAGTTTCTCGATACACCGGGGAGAATCCATGGGACTGGTAGGAGAATCAGGAAGTGGGAAGTCAACCATTGGCAGGGCTATTCTTGGCCTCACGAAACTTAGTGGCGGCGAAATTCTGCTCAACGGAGAAAACATCTCCGAGCAATGGAATTCCAGGAACAAAACATTGAGAAGAAAAATGCAAATGGTTTTCCAGGATCCCTATTCAGCCTTGCATCCGGGAATGACAACCGGTGAGGCTCTCATGGAGCCCATGAAGGTGCATAAACTTTCAAACAGCGCCTCACAAAGAAAAGAAAAGGCTATGTACCTGTTGAAAAAAACAGGGCTCTCTGAAGAAGCATTTTATAAATACCCTCATGAATTTTCGGGCGGACAAAGACAAAGAATCGTCATTGCAAGAGCCCTGGCACTGGAACCAGAATTTATTGTGCTTGATGAATCAGTCTCCGCACTCGATGTTTCTGTGCAGGCGCAGATACTCAATCTCCTGAAAGACCTGAGAGATGAGTTTGCCTTAACCTATCTTTTTATTTCCCACGATTTATCAGTTATACAATATTTTTGCGACCGCATTGCCGTGCTTAAATCGGGAACACTCATTGAATTACAAGAGGCAGACCGCCTTGTACAATATCCTGCTGATGACTATACCCGGACCCTCATTCAGGCGATTCCAAAAAGAAACAACATCTTCACGCTAAGTAATTGAACATGAAACAAATTTTTTCTCTGGCTGTTTTGGCCCTGATATTTTTAGGTCCCGCTTGCGCACCCAAAAAAGGCAAAAAAGAAAAAGCCGAAAAATATGAAATGTCCTTCGAGCCTTCCGAGGAATGGCAAAACATGGACATGACCAAAAAACATCCAAATGCTCATTCCGGAAGTAGTGTCTGTGAAGTTGATTCATCAAGGGAATTTGGTATCACCTTCGTAAAAAAACTTGGTGCTTTTCACAAAGGAGTACCAAAAGGTATGAAAGCAGGAATGTGGGTTCGTCTGGATGAGCCTTCAAAAGAAACCTCCCTGGTAATGGCAGTGGAGCAAGATGGAAAAGTGCTTCAATGGGAAAGCATGAGCCTCAAGCCCCTGGTAAAAAAAGCAGGTACCTGGTTTGAAATCAGCACTCTATTCTCACTAAAACCCCAATCTCCTGAATCTGCGGTATTGAAGCTTTATCTTTGGAATCAGGGCAAACAGCATT
>JBIIMV010000217.1:0-3864 GCA_044337805.1 Bacteroidia bacterium | reverse complement strand
TGATGGGACAACAGACAGCGGAGATGGTATCATGCACTACCTTTTCGCCAGATATGCCCCCTCCTATCCTTTACTTTATTTAGACCACTGGGCAAAACCTGTTTTTACCATACTTGCCTCACCCTTTGCACAGTATGGACTTCATGGTGTATGCATATTTAATGTCTGTTGCTCCTTTGCTGCCGGATTTTTTATCATGATGGCTCTGAGGTCCCTGGGGCCAATTGTTTCTGAAGCAGGCTTCTGGGCAAGTATCACTTCGCCCCAGTTGTTTATGGCCAATTTTACCGGACTCACAGAGCCGACATTCGCACTGATCATTGCTTTAGGAATATTTCTTGTTTCCATTAAAAAAATGCAGAGTGCCGCTTTCATTTGGTCATTGCTGCCCCTTTCCAGAACAGAAGGCTTTTTTTTATTACCCATATTTGGCCTTCTTTTTATTTCTGACAGAAATTATAAAGCCTGCATCATGCTCGGTGCCGGAACGGTATTGTTCAGTATTGCAGGAGGATTGGCAAAAGGCGATTTTCTTTGGCTCATTGCACAAAATCCCTACAAAGGCGAAGCCATGTATGGTAACGGAGAGTGGAACCACTTCCTGAATAAATCAGAATACATCTGGGGTGTTCCCGGAACCGTACTGCTGGCAGCAGGATTAATCCTACCCATCATTTTCAAAAGCAAAATGAAAGCAATACCACATTTGCCACTGTGGTTTACGCACAGTCTGGTCATCGTATTTTTTTTACTCCATACCATACTTTGGTGGAAAGGCCTCTTCGGATCACTGGGATTAATCCGGGTGATGGCCGCAATGGCACCGCTATTTGCACTCACCATGGTCAGACCATTACAGCTGTTAACCCCGTACCTGAAAAGTACAGCCGGGCATCTGCTGTTTATTTCCTGTTTCATCGTGTTGGTGGCCTTCACACCACTGAAGCAATACGACCCGCCAATAAAACCTGATCAGAATCTAAGCCTGATGCAGGAATGCGCAGAGTGGCTGGATGAAAAGTATGAAGGAGATTTGCCTAAGTTGGTATTCTCCTATCCCTTATTCAGCTGGGTACTTGATGTTGACCATTTTGATGTTAACAGACATATTGAAATAAGCGGACTTGATAAAATCAGACCGGCAAACACGCTGAAGAAAGGCGACCTTGTTATTTGGGATTCCTTCTTTGGCCCCGGTACTTACCGGAAATATGAGCAGTTCTCAGAAGATAGCCTATTCAAGGAAATAAAACGCTTCCACCAGCCAGATTCTAGCGGACTTTCCATTGTGATATTTGAAAGACAATGAGCGAAAACGAACTGCTTGCACAGGCTATACGCTTGTCTGATTTATCAGGCTTCATCAAAAATGAAATAGCGAGAACCTTCCAATGGCGAGAATTCCTCATCATTGCAGATACTTCAGACGTAAAAGATTATCCTGACCGACAATATTGTTTTTTATCGCTAATTGAAAAAGATGATACAAAAATCGCTGCCAGAGCAGAGGCGGTAATATGGAAAAGCAGCTACCATACCCTTACTGATTTCAAAAGTGCAACCGGCAGACAGGTCACGCGCGATATGAAACTGCTGATGAGAGTAAATGTAGATTATCATGAAGTGTATGGATTGAAACTCGTTATCCGCGAAATTGATGCACGCTTTTCAATGGGCCAGATTGAACTTGAAAAACAAAAAGTCATTCATAGGCTCCTTTCCATTAGACCTCAGATTGTCTTTCAGGAAGATGGACAACTGACCTCAGCAAACAAGAACCTGAAAATCCCTTCAGTGATAACAAGAATTGCACTTATTACAGCACCGGAAAGTGATGGAGGTAGAGATTTTCTTCATGAATTGACATCCAATACAGATGGATACACCTTCATTGTTCAGCGTTTCGATGTGCAAATGCAAGGCGAACAAGCATTAATTTCTGTTCCCGAGGCGCTAAACAAACTCAAGCCTTCAGAATTTGACCTTGCTGTTCTGATTAGGGGGGGTGGTTCAGCAACCGACCTTGCGGTATTTGACCGCTTCGAAATACCGGCTGCCATTGCTGCATGTAAAGTTCCGCTGATAACCGGCATAGGGCACGAAAGAAATATCTCTGTTTGCGACATGGTGGCTGCCGTAACTGTTAAAACACCGACCAAGGCGGCTGTTTACATCATTGAAAATAAAAGACGCTTCGAAAATGTCATTTCTCATCTTGCTGCGGAAGTCAGCAGACTAGCATCATGGGTTCTTAAAGAACAGACTGAAAAAATTCATCAGATTACCTACCGCCTGCATGTGAAGGCCGAACTTGCAATAGCTTCCCAGAAGAGAAAACTCGAAAGAGCAGAAACGGTAATAAGAATGGCAGACCCTCTGAATGTTCTCAAAAAAGGATATGCAATGCTTTACAGTGCTGACAATAAAGTTCTCACAAACAGCAAAGACATTAAACAGCAAAATATCCTGCTAATAAGGACACAGGATCAACTTATTAAAACAGAAATTAAAGAAACACGACCATGGCAAGAATAAAAAAAGAGCGTACCTATCAGCAGGCTCTGGAGGAGCTGCAGAATATGGTCATGCAACTTGAACACGAGCAGGTTCCACTCGATGCACTTCCTGAAATGATTCGCAATGCAGGAGAGTTACTTACCTGGTGCAAGTCACGACTTCGGGAGACCGAAGAGGAAATTCAAAAAATCAGAGAAACAGGCAGCCATAGCGAATAGGGCAAATTGAGTACATTTGAAAAATAAGCACAAAATGCTAAACAAAACCATGCGGCAACTACCTCATTTCAGTCCGCCCGTTGATCAGGTCGGCGCAGAAGAAAGAGTGGCCAGAATATGCACCCGCAGTATCAAAAAAGAATCCAAGATGCAGGCCCTCAAGATGGCACTGAACATGATTGACCTGACCACTCTGGAGGGAAAAGATACCGACGGCAAGGTGAGACAAATGTGTTACAAGGCCATGCACCTGCACGAACAAGCCCCACTAGAACTGAATCTGCCGACTGTGGCTGCAGTTTGTGTATATCCGGTTTTCGTTGCGACGGCAAAAAAAGCACTGCATGGTTCTTCAGTAAAAGTTGCATCGGTTGCAACTGCTTTTCCGGCCGGGCAGGCACCCATTGACATAAAAATCCGTGATACACGGTTTGCTGCAGAATCAGGTGCTGATGAAATCGACATGGTAATTAGCCGAGGTGAAATGTTAAAAGGAAACGACGCTTTTGTATTCGATGAAATCGCTGCTGTGAAAGAGGCCTGTGGTAAGGCAAGATTAAAAGTAATCCTCGAAACAGGTGAGTTGAATAACCTTGATATGGTGCGCAGAGCATCAGACATTGCCATGTACGCAGGAGCTGATTTCATTAAAACCTCCACTGGCAAAATTTCTCCTGCTGCCACGATGCCGGTAGTTCTCACCATGCTCGAGGCAATACGCGATTTTTATAAAACCCATGGAGTGATGGTGGGCATGAAACCTGCCGGAGGAATTTCAAGTTCAAAAGCCGCTATTCAATATCTGGTGATGGTAAAGGAAACACTCGGGCAGGCATGGCTGAGTAACGAGTGGTTCCGTTTCGGTGCGAGCAGCCTCGCAAACGACCTGCTTATGCAAATCATGAAAGAAGCCAGTGGTGTTTACCAAAGTGCTGATTACTTCTCAAAAGACTGATGATGCAAAAAAATAAATCCTCAAAAACAAAGACCCCGGCAAACGCTCAGCGCAAACTTGATTTTAATGGTGACTGGAGCTATGACCCATCTCCTGAAGGAACGGATCACATTAAAATTGAAAAACGCTATCAACTCTTTATTGACGGAAAGTTTGTCTCACCTAAATCAGGAA
>JBIIMV010000108.1:0-5338 GCA_044337805.1 Bacteroidia bacterium | reverse complement strand
GCTTAATGGCACACTCTTTGAACCCTGCAAAAAAAACGACCCATGAAAAGTCTGTTATTTTCAATTTTCCTTCTCGCTTCAATGCTCACAAGGGCACAACTTAGCAATGTTGTTGTTTATTCCGAGGCAGGCGAGCGTTTTTCCCTAGCATTAAATGGGGTTATTCAAAACAACCTGCCCGGAAACAATGTACGTCTCACAGGGGTTTTACCGGGCAGCTACAACATGTCTATGATTTTTGAAATTCAGGCTCTTGGCGCAGTCAACTGGAACCTCATTGTTGAGCCATCATCCGAAGCTACCTTCTGCGCCAGACGTCTGCCCGGCGGAGAGTGGATGGTGAGACTAATGAGTATCGTACCGATGGTTCAGGCAGTGGGCACCATCCTTCCAAATCAGGCCGTGGTGGTTTACCACGCCTCCCCCCTGCCGGGTGCCACCACAACAACCACCACAACAACCACTTATTATGACGATCCGCTTTACAACGACAACATCAACATCAATATGGGAATAAACGGTGGTGGTTTCAACATGAATATAGGAGGAAACTACTCCGAAACAACTACCACACAGAGCACCTATGTCAATCCCGGCTATCAGCAAACCATTGTTCAAAGCCCCGGATATACCAATCAGGTGTTGCCCGCACAACCGATGCAACCTGCCTATCCGGCGCCTGTAGGATGCAGCTTTGCCATGGATCCGGCCTCCTTTGCCGACGCCCGAAACAGTATTTCATCAAAAGGATTTGAAAGTACACGCCTTCAGGTTGCTCAGCAAATAACTCAGGCCCGTTGTCTAACAGCTTCTCAGGTTCGCGATATTATGAGGCTTTTCTCTTTCGAAAGCACCAAACTGGAGTTTGCCAAGTTTGCCTTTCCTTATACTTTCGATACAAATAACTACTTCATGGTGAATGATGCGTTTGGATTTTCCTCCTCCATCGATGATCTGAACCGATACTTGAACGGCCGCCGATGAACAAATCATGGAAAATATGGGGGTTCACCCTTGGTGCAATTTCAGTGGGCCTCGGTGCACTGGGCGCACACTCCTTACAACCCCTTCTCGGGGAAGAAAAATTCAGGAGTTTCGATACAGGAGTAAAATATCTGATGTTGCATGCCATTCTGATGGCAGCTCTCGGTATAGGTTCTAAAACAGCACTCCCAAAAACGGGTTTTCGTCTTTTTTTGGCAGGACAATTCTGTTTTTCAGGGTCGATTTTTTTATTGTCAACAAGGACATTAACCGGACTTGAAGGTTTCCGTTATTTATGGCCTGTGACCCCGCTTGGCGGCCTACTACTGATGGCGGGGTGGATTTACATGGCCATTTGCACCATAAGAGAAAAGCAGACCCTATGATTTTGAACATTATCAGGCATGCGCTGCTCGCGTCATTATGGCTTCAGGCATGCAGTCCGGCAAAAAAAGGTATGGAAAACAAAGGCAAATCAGATTCCATTGCCGCCGTGGAGCAAAGCATCAGGGTGTCTTTCTTCAGCCGCGGTGAAGGAATCAATGGAACGGCAAGAGAACAATTTGAAAAGGAGTTTCCTGAACAGGCAAAAAAAGTTGGAGTCGGCTTCGAAATTCAAAAAAGCCATTGGGGGCGGGAAGGAGAAACAGACTTCTGCATTCGTCTTAGTGTCAAGAATACACGAGATGGAAATAATAAAATCAAAGCCTGGTGCAGGACATTTGCGGAGACGAACGACAGAATTTATGTCGGTGAAAATGAACCATGTAAGGGTCAGTAAAGAAGCTTAAACAGGCTCATTTTTTACCCCTCGGATGATTTCTTTACTTTTGTGTTAAATTTCGAACTAAGAATAAAGCACAATACATGAACGAGTACGGAACTAAATCCCCGAATGCCACATTATCGGCTCTTGGCCTGGAAAATGTTGAAGTTGCATACTGGAACCTTACCCCGGCAGAACTTGTTGAGGAAACCATAACCCGTGGAGAAGGATTTTTAACCGATACCGGTGCTCTGGCTGTTGACACAGGGGAATTCACCGGAAGATCGCCAAAAGACAAGTTTATCGTAAACGACGCTATTACGGAGAATACCGTATGGTGGGGCGATATCAACATCAAATTCGATACTGAAAAGTTCGACAGGCTTTACAACCGTGTTACTGCCTATTTATCGGGCAAAGAGGTTTTTGTTCGTGACAGCTACGCCTGCGCCGATCCACGTTACCGGGTGAATATCAGGGTTGTAAACGAGTATCCCTGGAGCAATCTGTTTGCCAACAACCTCTTCCTAAGGCCAACAGCAGAAGAGATTTCCACATTTGAGCCTGAATGGACCATTATCAATGCCCCCGGTTTTCGGGCAAATCCCGCCATTGACGGAACCCGACAGCATAATTTTGCCATCATCAACTTCACAAAAAAGATCATTTTAATTGGAGGAACAGGGTACACCGGAGAGATGAAAAAAGGTATTTTCTCGGTTCTCAATTATGTTCTTCCACATGAAAAGGGAGTTCTCTCCATGCACTGCTCTGCAAACGTGGGCAAAGAAGGAGATACAGCCGTTTTCTTTGGACTTTCAGGCACAGGAAAAACCACTCTTTCTGCCGATCCGAATCGTGCGCTTATCGGCGACGACGAACACGGCTGGACTGCGGACAGCGTATTCAATTTTGAAGGTGGTTGTTACGCAAAATGTGTTGACCTCACTCAGGAAAAGGAACCTCAAATTTTCAATGCCATCAAATTTGGAGCTTTGCTCGAGAACATTGAGTGTCATGAAGGAACCTCCACTCCCGATTACAGCAATATCAGCAAAACAGAAAATACAAGGGTGGCCTATCCTATCCATCACATCGAAAATGCGATGGAGCCTTCTGTTGCCGGTGCACCCCGAAACATCTTTTTCCTTACCGCAGATGCGTTTGGAGTGCTTCCTCCCATCAGCAAGCTGAGCAAAGAGCAAGCCATGTATCATTTCATTTCCGGCTACACTGCAAAGGTTGCGGGAACTGAAATGGGCATTACCGAGCCCACGCTCACCTTCTCTGCTTGTTTTGGAAAAGCTTTTCTGCCGTTACATCCGGCGCGTTATGCCGAGCTGTTAGGTAAGAAGCTGGAAGCAGATCACGTGAATGTATGGTTGGTAAATACCGGATGGTCCGGTGGTGCCTTTGGTGTTGGAAGCCGCATTAAACTTGCCTACACGAGGGCCATCATCACCGCAGCGCTTGAAGGAAAACTTGACGGAATTGCCTACGAGAAACTCCCTGTATTTAACCTGAGCTATCCGACCAGCTGTCCGGGTGTTCCTTCAGAAATTATGAATCCCAAAAACACATGGGCAGACAAAGCAGCGTACGATGCACAAGCGGCAAAACTTGCTGCAGCATTCATTAAGAACTTCGAACAGTTTGCCAGCCAGGCCAACAAAGAAATTCTTTCTGCTGCACCCGCCCTGCCTGTCACTGCCTGATTCACTCTAACTCAAAAATCCCGGCCAGGCCGGGATTTTTTTTATGTACCTATTTGCAGAATTTATCCCCGATGCAGGACACCTCACCCTGAGTGGTGAGGAGGCGCATCACATGCTCCATGTGCTAAGAATGAAACAGGGTGATCCTGTTTTTTTACTTGACGGAAAAGGAAGAAAAGCTTCTGCCCATCTTCTGGATGTATTAAAAAAAGAGGCGATCCTGCAAATTGATGAGGTCCAGCAGCAACAGACAGAAAATCCGGCAACCCTTTCATTGGCTGTTTGTCCAACCAAAAATGCTGACCGCATGGAATGGCTGGTAGAAAAGGCAGTTGAGGCAGGCGTCGGTGAGTTGTATTTCATTGAATCCGCCCGAACAGAAAGAGGGAAAATAAATGTAGAAAGGCTAAGAAAAATTGCCCATGCTGCCTTAAAGCAATCCGGGCGATTGTGGCTGCCACAGCTGCATGGACTGATCAGTTTTAAAGAACACCTTCAGCGTCTGCCAGAAGGAATGAATCAATGGATAGCCTATTGTTTGGAGGGTGAGAAGACCACAATCGCCGAAGCACGCAAACAAGGAGGAAAACATCATATCCTGATTGGACCTGAAGGAGATTTTAATCCTGATGAAATCAAATTCGCCCTCGAAAAAGGCATTCGCCCATTAAGTTTGGGACAAACAAGGTTAAGAACTGAAACTGCCGCTTTGTTGGTTAGTTTTGCATTCTCAGATTGCCTTGAATGAAAAAGTTTCTTTGTTTTACCCTACTGTTTTTATACTGCACTGCACAGGCAGGAGGGCCGCAGATAGCGCTTCTCAAATATCAGGGAGGAGGCGATTGGTATGCGAATCTTGAAACCTCACTTCCAAATCTGATTCGCTTTTGCAATGAGCAACTGAAAACGAATCTTCAGGCAGAGCAAGCCATTGTGGAGGCCGGAAGTCCGGAGATTTTCCGTTATCCCCTTGTGCACATGACAGGACACGGCAATGTCGTATTTAACCAACAAGAAGCCGAAAACCTGAGGAATTATCTGATAGGAGGAGGTTTTTTGCATATTTCCGACAATTACGGAATGGACGGATTCATTCGCCCACAGATGAAAAAGGTTTTTCCCGAGTTAGAGTTTGTTGAACTTCCTCCATCCCACCCTGTTTTCCACCAGAAATTTGATTTTCCAAACGGCCTTCCGAAGATTCATGAACACGACAACAAAGAACCCCAGGCACTGGGACTTTTTTTTCAGGGTCGCCTTGTGTGTTTTTATGATTTTGAATGCGATCTGGGCGACGGATGGGAAGATGAAGATGTGCATCACGATTCATCCGAGAACCGCCTAAAAGCCCTCCGAATGGGAGCCAATATTATTCATTACGTTTTCACATTCGCGCCTTAATTGCGCCACTTGCCTTATATTTGCTCGTTAGCGCAAACGAACCGGGTTAAGTCAATGGCAATAAAAACCGAAAGAAAAGAAGAGAAAAGCGGACTCACCTTTGAGGAGTTTAAATCATCTGTACTTGCAGATTATCGTCTGGCTGTTTTGAGTCGCGAAATTTCTCTCATTGGACGCAAGGAAGTTCTCACAGGAAAAGCCAAATTCGGCATTTTCGGAGATGGCAAGGAATTGCCTCAACTGGCAATGGCCAGGGTATTCAAAAACGGAGATTTCAGGTCAGGTTATTACCGTGATCAGACATTCATTTTAGGCATCAATGCCCTTACCCCGGAACAATGGTTCGCCGGTTTGTATGCACATGCCGACAAAGATTATGACCCAACCTCAGGTGGCAGGCAGATGGGCGGACATTTTGCCACCCGCAGTCTGGAAGATGATGGCACCTGGAAAAATCTGATGGAGCAGAAAA
>JBIIMV010000218.1:0-3860 GCA_044337805.1 Bacteroidia bacterium | reverse complement strand
CCTGTAAGCAGCTTATGCAGGACCTTTTCATCCTCACTGAGCACCGCCTTTTTATCTGAAGCCTTGATGTTCAATTCCTTCGTTAATGCAGCCGGATCATTAAGTGCTGCCGTAGCGGGGTTTTCTGCACAAAGCTTCAGGAATCCTTCTGCCACTTCTTTCTTATAAACCTTGTCAAACGCGACATAAAAATGTCCGACAAGATGATCGCCTTTCAGGCCCATGCTTTCCGGCGTATCCTTCCCTCCTGCCCATTGATAGGCGAGCATGCTTTTACAGATATGCACCCCACGGTCGTTCACCAGACTGGTTTTAATTACCTTATATCCGTTACACGCAAGCAATTCAGATACAGAATGTCCAAGCAGAATATTACGCACGTGACCGAGGTGCAGGGGTTTGTTGGTATTGGGACTGCTGTATTCGACCACTGCAATGCCTTTCGAGCCTGAACGGTCGAAGCCGAAATCAGGGTTTTGCAAAGCAGAAAGGAACGACTTTTCAACTGCTGCGGCAGGAAGGGTAAGATTCAGGAATCCCTTTACCACATTAAACTTTTCAATTTCCCTGCGAAGAAGGAGTTCCTCACCTATACGTCCTGCCGTTTGCTCAGGAGAGAGCCCCGCCATTTTTACAAAGGGAAAAACGACGAGTGTTAAATCACCTTCAAATTCCTTACGGGTAGGACTAAGATCAAACCAGGAAGACTGGAATGCATGCTTTTTTTCAGCATTAAACAAATCTGCACAAGCCTGCATACAGGCCTCGCGCAGCTGGAGCATTAAGGCCGTGGTCATGTTTAGTTTGTAAGCTGGCTCACCACCTTTTGTAAAATTTCAAAGGTGTTTTCAGCCATCAGATTTTCTTTATCGAGAGTAGGGTTCACCTCGCAGATTTCGAAGCAGCAGACCTTTTCGTTTTGCACAAGACGAACACAGAGACTGCCTGCCTCCTTTTCGGTGATACCATTGCGAACGGGCGTTCCCGTACCTTTCGAGATAGAGCTATCCATGCTGTCTACATCAAAAGAGACATAGATATGTGTACAATTGTTAAGATGAGCCAGTGCGTCGCGGGCAATTTTTTCGACCCCGTTTCGCTTCACTTCTGCCGAGGTGAAAGCCTTCACCTTATGTTTTTTCAGGAGGTAACTTTCTTCAGGTTCCACATCACGAACAGCGATATAGACCAGATCACGGTAGCCGATTTTTGGAGAAATGCCACCCACTTTTTTGAGTTTATTCCAAAGATCTATCGTCTCCTTGTCGGGCTTGTTCATCTTGTTATTGATGTTATCTTCAGCGAGAGCAGTAGCGATAGGCATGCCATGCATGTTACCTGTTGGAGTGGTAAAAGGAGAATGGATATCGGCATGAGCATCGATCCAGATAACACCGAGACGACTTTTGGGATAAGCGGCTTTAATGCCGGCAATCGTGCCACCTGCCGTGCTATGGTCGCCCGCCAGCACCAGAGGAAAGCCATTTGTCTTCAGGGTTCCTGCCACCTCCTTACTCAGGCGCTCATACAGATTGAGTACCCCTTTGATTCTCTTTGCATAGGGGCTGCCCTGTGCTTCGAATAGCAGCTGATTTTCGTTGGGAATGTCAACAGAATCGATCTGCTTAAAGAGGCTGCTGCCATAGTCCAGAGCAGCAATTTTTATGGCATCAACACCCAGACTTGCGCCCCGGGTTCCGGCACCGATTTCATTTTTGACTTCAATGAATTTGAGCTTTTTCATAATGGCACACCATCAGGTTAACGTAATGTTAACAAATGATCCTCAGGTGTATGTTGTTTGTTGTTAATTTGGCGCGAATTTACGATAAAACCCCGAATAGCGGAATGGCGAAAACCTACCATGATCTGATTGCGCAGACCTTTGATTTTCCTCAGGAGGGATTTAAGGTTGTTGATGATGAGTTGTATTTCAACGAAATACCACTGAAGGATATTATCAAAAAATACGGCACACCACTTAAGATCAGTTATTTGCCAAAGATATCTTCACAGATACAGAAGGCCAAGCGGCTGTTTAACGTTGCGATGGCCAAGACCGACTACAAGGGAACCTATACATACTGTTACTGCACCAAGAGTTCACATTTCAGCTTTGTACTGGAAGAAGCACTGAAGAACGACATACACCTTGAAACCAGCTCCGCCTTTGATATACCCATTATCAGGAGGCTTTCCGAAATGGGACTTATCAGTAAAGACCGATACATCGTCTGTAATGGATTTAAGCGTCAGCATTATGCTCAGCTTATCAGCGAACTTGTGAACGACGGCTTCAGCAACACCATCCCCGTAATAGATTCCAAAGACGAGTTAAGGTACTATGAGAAGATGATCAGAAAAGGCTGTAACATTGGAATACGGATAGCAGCCGATGAAGAGCCGGATTTCGAATTTTACACTTCCCGACTCGGAATACGTCAGAACGAAATTTTAGAATATTACAAGCAGAAGATAAAGGGGCATCAGAAGTTCAAACTCAAGATGCTGCACTTCTTTATAAACACGGGCATTAAAGACACGGCGTATTATTGGAACGAACTTACCAAGTGCATCAATGTTTACTGCGAGTTGAAGAAAGAGTGTCCGGAGCTCGATTCCATCGACATTGGTGGAGGCTTTCCCATCAAGACCTCACTGGCCTTTCAGTACGATTACGAGTACATGGCCGAGCAGATTGTAGAGACCATCAAAAAGATTTGTAACGAAAACGATGTTGCCGAACCCCACATATTCAGTGAGTTTGGAAGTTTTACAGTAGGTGAAAGCGGAGCCATGCTATACAGCATTATTGATCAGAAGAGACAGAACGACAAAGAAACGTGGAACCTGATAGATTCTTCATTCATCACCACCCTTCCCGATACCTGGGGTATCAAGCAGCGCTTTGTTTTGCTGGCTATCAACCACTGGAATAAGCCCTATCAGCAGGTAAACCTGGGAGGCATGACCTGCGACAGCGATGACTTCTATATCTCAGAGTCACATGTAAACAACATCTATTTGCCTGAGCTGAGCAAGAACGAGCCCCTGTACGTCGGTTTTTTTCATACCGGAGCTTATCAGGAGAGCATAGGCGGCTACGGAGGCATACAGCATTGCCTGATACCTGCGCCCAAACATGTATTGATTGATCTCGACGAAGAGGGCGAAATCACGACACGACTGTTTGCCAAGGAGCAGAGCTATCAGAGCATGTTAAAGATTCTGGGCTACCCTACACGGGGCAAAAAAGAATAAACCGGCTTCGCCACAAGCAGGATTTTTTTCTTTTAAACGGCGTTACGGTATTCATCCATGACGGAGCATTTTTCAGACACGGCGTTTAAATACGGTGAAATACATTTCAGTTAGCAGTAATGGCAAAAAACCGGTTCCAGAGTAGAAACAGGACTGAAATAACATAAATTTGTAGCATATAGAAATAAATAATAGACAATCGATTTACGGACATAATTCAGCTAATCAAACTATCTCGGAATAATGCTATAAAAGCCGTAAACGCTGAACTGATTAATCTCTATTGGAATATTGGAGAATATATCAGCAAGAAAATTGAACAATCAGTATGGGGCGACTCTGTTGTAACAGAATTAGCCACTTTCATTCAGAGCCACGAACCTGATATAAAAGGCTTCTCCGATAAAAATATTTGGAGAATGAAGCAGTTTTACGAGACATACAAAGACTTCCCAATACTCTCACCACTGGTGAGAGAAATTAGCTGGACAAACAATCTTCTAATTTTTTCAAGGTGTAAAAATATTGAAGAAATGGAATTTTACCTAAAACTCGTAAAACAAGAAAGCTACAGTAAACGAGAACTTGACCGACAAATA
>JBIIMV010000337.1:0-2916 GCA_044337805.1 Bacteroidia bacterium | reverse complement strand
TTCAAGCTTTTTCGAGCGGACAATGTTAGGCAATTCAATACTCTCACCAGCGGTGAGAGAAAGTAACAATGACCTACCAAACACATTCAAAGACAGCTATGTGTTTGAATTTTTAGACTTACCAGACCCACACAATGAGAGCGATTTACAGCGTGGACTTGTAGGACAAATGAAAAATTTTATTCTCGAACTCGGGAAGGACTTTTTGTTCATAGGTGAAGAATATAAGTTGCAAGTTGGCAACGGCGACTTTTACATTGACTTGCTTTTTTACCATCGTGGTCTGCAATGTTTAGTTGCATTTGAACTTAAAGCAGATAAATTCAAACCCGACCACTTGGGACAACTAAACTTTTACTTGGAAGCATTAGACAGAGACGTAAAAAAAGCAAAGGAAAATCCGAGTATTGGAGTTTTACTTTGCAAGGACAAAGACAGTGAAGTCGTAGAGTATGCTTTGAGCAGAAGCCTCTCTCCTACGATGGTAACAGAGTATAAAACACAACTACCAGACAAGAAAATTTTACAACAAAAACTACACGAACTGTTTGACAATGAGACGGACGACAAATAGAGCCACTACTGCTAACAGCGGTTTTGCACAACGCGGGTTTTGTGGTTCAAAGAAAGCTATCATTCCCTTTGGAAATTTTCGTTAAATCTGATAGGTTCATCTCCTGAATCCCGCACAGCGCAGAGCCGCAAAACGATAAACTAAAGTCAGCTGCACCTTCATTTACATCAGGTGCTTGATAATTCCCTTGTTGTTGTTATTTTTGTCGCAACCTGAATGTTAAAGTTCTGAAAAAGTACGCCCTTACCATTTTTTGTGCAGCAGGAATTTTCCTGAGCAGCTGTCAAACCAACCTGTTTAACGGCAAGCTCAGTGAAGGAGTCATAGAGTACGAAATTACATATACCCATCCCGAAGAGCTCAGCATGGGTGCCGATATGATGCCCAAAACGATGAAGTATCAGTTCGCGGATGGATTAACCTCATCACAGATTTCTGCCGGCATGGGATTATTGCACTCCGATGTTATCAGTAACCGGGATGAACAGAGCCTCATTCAAACTCTGACCATACTTGGCAAGAAATACAAAGTTGTTTACGGCCGCAAACAGATAGACTCCGTAGTAGCAGCCGAGCCAAAGATGAAGCTCATTCCCGGAGAGGAAACAAAGAAGATTGCCGGCTACAAATGCAAGGTGGTACGATGCGACTTCGAGGACCCTGCCTTAACAGATGTAGACATCTACTATACCACAGAAATAAAATCGAGCGATCCGAACTGGTTTTCGATTTACAGCGGAATCGATGGCGTGCTGATGGAGTTTTATTTGTACCGATACAACATACACATGAAGCTAACAGCGAAACAAGTCATCAAGGAGCCTATTGAAAATTCGGTGTTTGAGGTTGGGTCAGACTACAATTTGATCAGTTCAGCCGAGATGGACAGTTATTTCAAAATGTAAACTATCCTGCTTGTTCAGGAACGGAAAATACTACTTTGTGGCAAAAGCAGGAAAACTATTTGGAACCGGCTTAGGCTGGGCACTCGGGGGCCCAATCGGCGCCCTTATTGGCTTTGCTCTTGGAGCGGTGATTGATGACAGCGGAGTAGCGGTGCAGAAAACCGGCACACGCAACCGCAGTACACGCGGAGATTTCAGTGCCTCACTCATGGTACTTGTTGCGGCTGTTCTTAAGGCCGACGGGCGCATCATGAAGGCCGAACTCGATTATATTAAATCTTTCTTTGTTAAGCATTTCGGCGTTGATACCACACGCGAGCAGATGATGGTATTGAAAGAATTGCTGCAGAGAGAAATACCCATAGAAGAAATCTGCAATCAGATAAGAGGAAATATGGAGTATGCAAGCCGTTTGCAGCTCATTCATTTTTTATTTGGAGTCAGCAGTGCAGACGGACAAGTACATTCAGATGAGGTTAGGGTCATTGAGCTGATATCGCAGTACATGAGAATACAGGAAGCAGATTTTGTGAGCATCAGGAGTATGTTTTTTGCTGACAGAGACAGTGACTACAAGATTCTGGAGATTGAGGCAAGTGCCAGCGACGAGGAAGTGAGGAAAGCATACAGAAAGATGGCGGTGAAATATCACCCCGACAAGGTGAGTCATTTAGGAGAAGATTATCAAAAAGACGCCAAGGAGAAGTTCCAGAAGATGCAGGAGGCGTATGAGAACATCAAGAAGGAGCGCAATCTGAGGTAATAGCAGCTCATTCACAAAAGAAAATTGTATCTTTTGTAAAAATACTGAGCTTATTTGATGATACGAATGGAGGCAATCAGAACAAAAACGTTACGTCATTTATGGTGCATCTGCATTGCCGGAATTATTGTTTTGGCGATTCCATTTTTGACATTCGCGAATCAGAAAGAAACCAGAAGCACAGAAAACACCGCAGTTTTCAAAAATAAAGAGACCTTAGAAATAGAAAAGCGGCTGAGAGCCATCAGCCCTGCAGATATATATTCAAACCCTGATTCGATGGAGCAGGTATTGAATGACTATGCTAAGAAATATCTTCTCGAAAAATATCCTTCCTCCCAGGCATTGTGGTACAGACTAAAGGCAAAAGTATTTGCTGCCCGGAATGAATTTCGCGCCTCCTATGAACACCATCAGAAGGCATATTTCATTTTTAAAAAACACTCCAACAAGAAAGAACAAATCCTTTCCCTGAATTCAATGGGGATGCAATGTTTCTATTTGAGTCTTTACAGCGAAGCCTATGATTATTATTTTAAGGGATTATTGCTTGCCGAGCAAACAGGCGACAGCGCAGGGGTATCACTGATTTGTGAAAATTGTGGCAATCTGTACACCTATATGGAAGAGTATGATCAGGCAGAGAAGTATTTTAACAGAAGTCTTGCCATTGA
>JBIIMV010000064.1:0-6817 GCA_044337805.1 Bacteroidia bacterium | reverse complement strand
GAGAAAATGCCTGAAAATCTGATTCACCGAACAATACCAATACCTTTGCGCTGGTTTTACTCCAGTTTCCCAAATGGGAGACATCCTGTATTTGTCTCCAGTATTCTGCATTGCGGTTAAAAATTTTCCCCTGTCCGTCGTAACCCCATGCCTGACGCAAAATGCTGTCGGTGCGGGGCTCTTTTGCCATATCTTCAATCTTCTCTTTCTTCACATAAAATCGGTAATTCAGGTCGTATTTTTCCAGCACGGTATTTTCCACTTCGACCGGATTCAATCCACCAAGGGCACTTTGTACCCTTTCCATTTGTAGTTGATATTCAAACCAGGGTTTTGCCACTGTTCCATAAACAATGATGCCTGCAACCCGGTTTCTCGCAGTAATGGCAGGACCAACAACCCCGCCCATGGAATGGCCGAAAATGATCACTTTTCCGGTATCAACATAGGGCAAAGACTTTAGTTTATGCAGGCCGGCCTCAAAGTTTTCAATTTCATCACTGAGGTTACATGATTCGCAGGGTGGTGTTCCCTTGCTGTCTCCGAGTCCGCTTTTTTCAATTCGCAGTGTAACATATCCGGCATCTGCAAATGCCTTAACAATACGTTTGTATGGATGGTCTGAAACTAAATTGTCGATACTGTTGCAGGTATAACCCGGAATAAACAGCATGGCCGGCATTTTGCCTTCTTTTCGTGGTTTGTTTATGATAACACGCAAAAGCCCTCCCTTGTAAGGGGTCTGCTCATAAATCACCTCAGTGCGATCATCGGTTTCGAGCGGACGGGCGATGGCTTTTCCGCTTAGCTTAATGGTTTTGTCTTTTCTTAGAATTACCGTTTCAACTATATCTCCGCTTTTATATGACTGAAAGATGCTGTTGAAATCATCCACTGAGCTCGGCTTTGTTTTTCCGATTTCAAGCAAGATATCATTCTCCAGAATTTTCATTTCCCGGCAGGTTCCGCCCAAAACTTTTGTGATTTTCAGTCCGGGTTTTACCTTATCATTAACGTATTCTGTTCTCGCCCCGAACCATGGTCTTCTTTCAAGCTGCGCCGATGAACAAAGAGCATGAGAGATGAAAAGGCATATCAGAAAGATTTTCTTCATTTTTTCCCCCAAAGCTACTGTCTGCATTTGTGGGGAATTTGTCAAAAATTGCTTTTTTGCCAGTTTAACGGAGAAAATCCATGGCATTGTTTGAACGCTTTTGAAAATGCGGCCAAATCCGGGTAACCCAGAGAAAAAGCAACTTCACTGACCGATTTTCCTTCAGCTAATAATTGCCTGCCATCTTCCAGACGCTTGTTCTTAAGATATTGGTATGGGGTGGTGCCGAAGGCACGTTTGAAAAGGCGGATGAAATGAAACCTGGAAATACCTGCCAAAGAAGAAAGGGCTTCAATTGACCATTCCGCTGATAAATTGTCGTCAATATGTGCTTTGGCACGCAGTAACGACCTTAGCACGTCCTGGTGTGCTTCAGTTTTCTTGAACGGCAATCTCTGCATCTGGTGGTTTACCTGCCATTGTTCTGAAATAATGACTTCTGCCAGTGAAAACAACAAATCTGTTTCCTGAACTCCTTCCTTGATCGCGCCTGAACAAAAATGTTCGTTTATACGCATCATTATTTCTGCAACAACACCTCTTTGTGCCTGATATCGGTTCACAAGCATCTTCTCTGAGAGAAGAAATTCCGATAAATCTTTCCCCTTAGAGAAATGGTTTTCAGCGATTTCTTTGATTAGTTCCGACGAGAGATCAATACAAATTCCTCTTACGTTTTTCTGGCTTTCAATTTTTACCTGAGTTTCAGACAGGTCATTGCCAATTAGATATTCTCCTTCTTTTACCAGAAATTTTTTCCCGTTTACGAAATAGGTCTCCTCCCCGTACAGAACGTATTTTATTCCTAAACCTCTGAAGGGTGTTTCGCATTGTAAATTGCGGAACTCGGAAATGCGAATGGCATTTTTTGAATGGTCTTCGTATACGGTTTTGTTCATCAATAAACTATCGCTGTTCAGGCTTGATCTTTCGTTTGTGCTACCGCCTGTTTGGAGAATATTTTGGGTTGTAAAATCAAGAATTACGGTATGGTGTTTTATTATGCGTTCATTGATCGCCTCAAAGTGCAGTTGGTCTTTATGAATGACTAAAGTAATAAATATGATTTCAAAGTCGGCAGGATTTTTTTGCCATTAATGAGTGCAATAAAAAGCTACACTTCGCGGTTATCCAATGGTTATTTACCGAACAAACCCATCAGCCACTTCAATCCGCCAAAAAAAACCACCAACCAAAGCAGGCCCTTGATTAAGAAAAAAAAGAATGCGCCCCATCCGATTTTTTTCAGGACATCCGCGAATCTTTTCATGCACCAAAGGTAGTGTATTGTTGTTGAGATATCGTTTTTAGTTTGCTACCTCAGTGAATTTTTCCCTTATCCCGTGTTTTGGTTAGCTGGTGAAATAGACACGGCTCTTTACTTTTTAACAAATCGTAATCTCTCTTGTGTGCCTTTGATTTTCCTTTTCAAAGCCGTGTATAAGCGTTTATAAGTGTTTATAAACGCTTATATCCGAATATAAACGTTTAACAACCGACTATTGACTTCGGGTATGTCAAGGTTTGCAAAAAAATTCAAGACATGGAAACATACCGAAATCAAGTAGCAATAAAGGGAACATTGCAGGGAAGACCCGAGTGGCGGCTTATGCCCTCTCAGAAGAAGATGCTCAGTTTTTATTTACTAACGCATCCATGGACGAACTTGCCGGTGAATGTTCCGCAGGTTCACCGGGTGGTTGCCTGGGATGATTTGGCAGATGAGGCGGATCGTTTACTCAGAACGGAAAAAAATGTCTTAGTTGACGGAGCCCTGGTGACCCGCACCATTTTTGATGAGAATGGGGGCTATCGCACTTCGATCGAAATAAAATTAAAGGGCATCCGCAGGGTGGCGGAGCAAAGGCTTAGAAAAGCGGGTTAGATGTTTCTGGGGTAGTCAATGTTGAAGTGGAGTCCGCGGCTCTCTCTTCTTCTTATGGCATGCTTGATGACCAGGTATCCCACTTTTATCATATTCCTCAATTCGCACAGCTCCGGGGTAACAATGCTTTTTTCGTAGAGTGACTCTGTCTCATTATGTAAAATCAGCAGTCGGTCAAAGGCACGCTTCAGGCGAAGGTTTGATCTCACAATGCCAACATAGTTCGACATGATGCCCTGCAGTTCTTTTTTACTTTGGGTAATGAGCACCATTTCTTCGTTAAGGACAGTGCCTTCTGCATTCCAGTCCGGAAGCATTTCGGGAATACTGATTTCTTTGAAACGTGATAAGGCGTCTTTGGCGGCTCTGTCTGAGAACACGAGTGCCTCAAGTAAGGAGTTTGATGCCAGTCTGTTTGCTCCGTGCAGTCCTGTGCATGCGCATTCTCCTGCAGCATAAAGGTTTCTGATGCTGGTTCTTCCCTCAGTGTTAACTTGAATTCCTCCGCAGAAATAATGTGCAGAGGGCAGAACCGGCAGTGGCTTTACCGATGGATCAGAACCGGCATTTAAGCAATATTCTACAATATTGGGAAAATGAGTGCGGAAGGCATCCTGATCCAGATGGGTGCAGTCGAGATAGACATGATTTTCGCCGCGGGCTTTCATTTCATTGTCAATGGCCCGGGCTACAATGTCTCTTGGCGCCAGCGACCCCCTGGGGTCATACTTTTCCATGAAAGAAATCCCGTCTGTTGTTTTGAGAATTCCTCCAAATCCCCTCACGGCTTCTGAAATCAGAAAGGAGGGATATTTCCCCGGCTCATATAAAGCGGTAGGATGAAATTGAACAAACTCCATATCCTTGACCGCGCCTTTGGCACGATAAACCATCGCCACACCATCACCTGTGGCAATTACAGGATTGGTGGTGGATTCATAAATATGCCCTGCCCCGCCGGTTGCCATCAGGGTTACCTTTGATAAAATGGTTTCTACTTTCCCGGTGCGTTTATTCAAGGCATAAACGCCGTAACACTCAATACCGGGGGTCTTACTGTTTACCCAGATGTCTTGGTGATGCTGGGTGAGAATATCCAGAGCGAAGTAATGGTCGGTAATGGTAATACGAGGGTGTCTTTGCGCCTGCTCCAGCAAGGCTCTTTCAATTTCTTTGCCGGTGGCGTCTTTGTGGTGCAGGATCCTTTTCTCGGAATGCCCGCCTTCCATGGCCAGATCGAACAGTCCGGAATCTAATTTATCGAAATCTGTGCCCCAGTCAATAAGCTCTTTGATGCGGCTGGGGGATTCTTCAATCACCAGTCTTGCGGCAACTTCATCGCAAATTCCGTCACCGCATTCAAGGGTGTCCTGAATATGCTTTTCAAAGGAGTCGGGGGCGTACATGACTGCAGCAATGCCACCCTGGGCATAACGGGTGTTGGTCTCTTCGGCCGTTCCTTTGGTAATCATCATTACTCTGCCATGTTCGGCCACCTTTAACGCAAACGACAAGCCCGCAATTCCGGAACCTACAACCAAAAAGTCTGTGTAATGCCTCATGCAGCAAAAATAACCTAATAAGGCCATAAGCCTTGTTACTTTAGCCTATCTTTGTGGCAGATTTCAGGGTAACTATGACCAATACTGCTGCTGCCCCCTGGCTTTTCTATGCCGAGGCAACCCCGAACCCCGATGCGATGAAGTTTGTTGCCAACAGAGTCATTCTGCCCGGTAATTCACTTGAGTTCAGTGAGCCTTCTAAAGCCGCCGAAAGCCCCCTTGCAAAGGAATTGTTCCGCTTTTCTTTTGTGAAGACCGTTTTTGTTTCTCAGAATTTTATCACGATTGTGAAGCATCCGGGAGCAGTGGAATGGCAGGAACTCATCTCCATGGTTCGCCCTTTCCTTTCAGGGTTTTTTGATGAAGGAAAGCAGGTGATGCTCAACAAGCCTGAAAAGGGCAATGCATCTGCAGCAACCATTCTTACTGCTCCGGGTCTGGATCCTGACTCTCTGTCTGAACTTGACAAAAAGATTGTAGAAATTCTTGATGAATATATAAGGCCGGCTGTTGAGGGCGACGGAGGGGCAATTACCTTCAGAAGCTTTCGTGATGGGGTCGTTACTTTGGTGCTTCAGGGCTCTTGCAGTGGATGCCCAAGCAGTCACATGACGCTTAAAGCCGGTATTGAGGGTCTGCTCCGAAGAATGATTCCCGAAGTTGAAAAAGTTGTAGCTGAAAACGCATAGGATGAGAGTTACCGAACACCTTCACCGCAATGCAGGTAAAACCCTGTTCTCTTTTGAGATTTTGCCTCCGCTCAAAGGCAAGTGTATCGATTCTATTTACGAGAGTATCAACCCGCTGCTGGAATTTAATCCAAGCTTTATAAATGTAACCTACCATCGTGAGGAATATATCTACAAGAAAAGAGATGGGGGCTATCTTGAAAAAGTATCTATCAGAAAACGTCCGGGAACTGTTGGAATTTGCGCAGCCATCATCAACAAATATCAGATCGACGCAGTGCCGCACTTGATTTGTGGCGGTTTTAGCAAAGAAGAAACTGAAAATGCGCTGATTGATCTTCAATACCTCGGTATTGATAATGTACTCGCACTAAGAGGTGATCCGATTAAAACGGAATCGGTATTTACGCCAAGGCCGGATGGTCATGCCTATGCTGTTGATCTGGTGTCTCAGATTGTGGAACTTAACGCCGGAAAATTCCTTCATGAGTTTAACGATCAGCCCAACGAAAATCCCTTTTGTATCGGAGTGGCCGGATATCCTGAAAAACACTTTGAATCACCCAATATTGACATAGATCTGCGCTACCTGAAAGCGAAGGTTGATTCTGGTGCTGATTACATCGTTACGCAGCTTTTTTTCGACAATGCTAAATTTTTTGACTTTGTTCATCGTTGTAGAAATATCGGCATCACGGTTCCTATCATTCCGGGCATTAAGCCACTCACACAGAAGCGGCAGGTCAGCGTCATCCCAAAAATATTTAATATCGACCTCCCCACTGAACTTGCCGATGCCATGATTCATGCAAAAAATGATCAGGAAGCTAAAGAAGCGGGTATTCAATGGAGTATCCGGCAGTCAAGAGAATTGAAGGATGCAGGAGTTCCCTGTATTCATTACTATACCATGGGCAAATCGGAGGCGGTGAAACAAATTGCAAAGGCAGTATTCTGAAAGATGGATAAACTTAAAATTGTCATTGGAATCCTGGGCAGTGTGCTGATGCTTGTTTTCGGCTGCAAACCGAACGAGGTTGGCTCTCCCGTGCCGGCGATTACTTTTAAGAGTCTCACATTTGGCGCTGATACGGCCTCTCTTCAGTTGTCTTTTATCGATGGTGATGGCGATATTGGTCTGACACAAGCTGATACCAGTGCCGATTTTAAGTTTAACTGCTTTGTGGATGTCTATCGTAAAACCGGCGGGCAGTGGGTGAAGCAGGATTTTATACTTCCTTATTATTATCGTTTGCCTGTTTTAAACAAAGGGAATAAGAAAATCCTTGAAGGTGATATTCGCCTTACACTTTATGATTTTCCCCCTGATCTCGGCACCCCGGGTATTGATACGCTCAAGGCATCTGTCTTTATCAAAGACAAGGCTCTTAATATCAGCAACACGGTATTCTCTCAGGAGTTTACTACCAAAAATTGATTTCAGAACAATCTCAATTGCCCGGGTTTGAAGTCCTGAAAAAGACTCAGATTCAGGTAGGGCATACCTCGTTCCGCAAAAAATCTTTTCTTCAGTATCTGATATTGTGTCTTTATGGTTTCTGCCCAG
>JBIIMV010000062.1:0-6832 GCA_044337805.1 Bacteroidia bacterium | reverse complement strand
TGCAAAATCATGTATATATAATTGAATTACAAAGTGTTACAAAAATTAATTTATCACAAGCAATCCGGGAGGCTTTTACGTTATCTCAATTTTAAACAGGAGACAAAACAGGTAATCATAACTTATCATGAGGGCTGTATAGGCTAAAGAAAGGATAACAAAAGGCAAAACGGATGCGGGTAGATTTGGCCCCATGAAAAGGCATTTTTTGTATCTGGCCATACTCAGTATGCTGAGCGGTCGGGTTGTTGCACAAAACGGACTGGAAGGAGTAGTTGTAGAGAAGTATTACAAATCGAGTGCAGCTGATACGGTGGCCAATGCAGACGGAGGTCGTTTACCGGTAGGATCCGTTACGTACCGAATTTTTGCGGATTTGCTTCCGGGTTATCGTTTTCAGGCGGCATACGGGGTGCCCGGACATGAGCTTAGAATTCAGACCAGCACCTTGTTTTTCAACAATGAAGACAGGGGTGACATTACGCCCAGTTATACGAAAGCGCAGGCCAAATCAAACACGGTGATGCTGGATTCCTGGTTATCGGTGGGAGCTGCCTGTGCAGGAAATTTTGGAGTATTGAAGGTGAACGATAATGACAGTTTATCTACCGTGGTGAACAGTTATTCACCACAGGTATTGCAGGGCACCGATGCATCATGTGGAATACCGGTAAAGGATCAGGATGGTTTAGTAGCAGGCACACCGGGTGTAATGACCGTAGTGGGATTAAATTCTGAGATTGCCGTATTCGGAAGTCAGAACGACGGAACGAACGGGCCGGTATTCAGCAGTACGAATGGGTCCTGGGCCTGTTTAGGCGGCTCAGTCGGGGCAGATAGCCTGATGAACCATGTACTCATTGCGCAGATTACCACGAATGGTCAACTTTCATTCAAGTTAAACATACAGATTGGTACCCCATCAGGCGGAGTGGAGAATTATGTGGCAGAAAATCCTGTTGGCAGCGAGATACAGATACCCAGTCTGATATACGTATCAACTCCTGATACGACCGCATCGCTGGAAGCCATCACTGCCTCACAGGCAAGGATGAACATCTATCCAAATCCGAGCGAAGGGAATTTCACACTTGCCTTTGAGGGATTGAATACAGAAGGGCAATCGGTAAGCATATCATTACACACCTTGCAGGGCGTACTTGTGCAGCGCAGCGTTCATACAGGACAATCGGGCAATAAGATACAGGCGCAATACGGATCCGCCCTTGCTCCCGGAGTTTATTTACTCGAAGCCAGGATAGACGGGCGCGTCATCAACAAGAAATTGGTGATCCAATAAAGCAAAGTTTCAGACCAACAAAAACGAACAAACACAACATCCATGAAAAGAATGTTACTACTTCTTGCTGCGAGCATATTCAGCGTACCAGCGTTTTCACAAAACGGCCTCGAGCAGATCATTGTGGAGAAGTACTATAAGTCAGAAGCCAACGACACCAATGCCAACATTATTGGAGGCAGATTGCCGGTAGGATCTGTAACATATCGTATTTATGTGGACCTATTGCCCGGCCACAAATTTCAGGCGGCATTTGGTGTACCCGGACATGAGTTAAGGTTAGAGACCAGCACCTTATTTTTCAATAACGAAGACAGAGGAGCAGTATTTCCGACCTTTACCAAGAATCAATCGCGCTTACATACAGTGATGTTGGATTCCTGGCTTTCAGTTGGAGCCGCTTGTGCAGGGCATTTTGGTATTCTGAAAACAGAAGATGACGGAGTCAACACCAACATCAACAACTATGTTCCTCAAGTGATACAGGGTGCAGATCCGTCGTGTGGTATTCCATTAACAACACAAGACGGGCTCATTCAGATTGCGGGACGGGCACCCGAGAGCGTTACCACAGTTGGTATAGACACCATCATGGCGATGTTTAACAATCAGAACGATGGAACGAATGGACCGGTATTTTCAACATTTAACGGATCATGGGCATCATTGAACGGCTCTGTTGGTCCGGATACCATTGAGAACAAAGTACTCATTGCGCAGATAACCACCGACGGGAATTTTTCATTCAAGCTGAACATACAGATAGGAACACCCACCGGAGGTTTCGAGCAGTATGTAGCAGAGAATCCTGTTGGCAATGAGATACAGATCCCCTCATTGATTTATGATTCATCAGTGATCACCAACCTTGACGACCTGTTGCATTCGAGCACCATATTCAGGTTGTATCCAAATCCAACCGATCGAATTTCAGTTTTAGAGCTTATGCCATTTAGCACAGAAGATTCCAGAGCAGGAGACGATCATATAGAAGTATACAATTTATCCGGACAGAGATTAATGAGCAAGAAGATTGCGCCAATGCAGGAGACACAGAAGGTAGAAATTGATTTTTCAGATTTGCAATCGGGCGTATATCTTGTAAAACTTAAAGTTGGCGGGATACAAACCACCAAGAAAGTTCTGAAGTACTAATCATCAGAACATATGAAGCGTACAAGGCTACCCATTATAGCAGGGGCTTGTTTATTCTTACTTTTTATTGTTACTTCAAGTGTTGCACAGAACAAGAGCGGCACCATCAGAGGTAAGGTGTATGATGAGAACGGAGAGCCTTTTATTGGAGCAGTAGCAACACCGAAAGAGAATCCGGCCAAAGCCGTTGCCACCGATCTAAACGGGCAATTTCAGCTTAGCATTGCAGAGTCAGGGAAAGTCACCATTGTTATTTCCTATTTAGGATATGACAAAGAGGAGCGCGTGTTAGAGGTAAAGACAGGAGAAGTGGTGAACCTGGAGGTGAGTTTGAAGCCCACCACCAGTCAGATTACCGAAGTTGTGGTAGAGCGTAAGGCCACACGTTCAGCGGATAAGTATTACGAGCGCATAAAGATCAATTCATCAAGTTCCATAGACTTTATATCCTCAGAGGTTATCCGTAAAGCCGGAGATGCCAATGCAGCCTCAGCGGTAGCGCGCGTGCCAGGCGTATCAACCAACGGATCGTTTTTCACCGTAAGAGGTATAGGAGACCGTTATATCAAGACCACCGTAAACGGTGCAGTATTACCTACCCTTGATCCATTTACCAACAACATTAAGCTTGATATTTTTCCGTCGGCCCTTATCGACAATCTTGTTATTACAAAGACCGCTACGGCAGACCTGCCCGGAGACTGGGCGGGTGCACTTGTTTCTATTGAGACCAAGGATTATCCGGATCGACTTACGGTGTTTGTAGAATCCAATTTCGGGTACAATCCGCAAAGCACCTTTCGCAATATTTTATCATCAGAACGGAGCAAGACAGACATCTGGGGATATGACGGCGGGTTTCGCGGATACGATCATTCATCGTTCACACCCGTTAACCTGGAGATGAACCAATACGAAGAATTTGTTGGTTTAGGCATGAAAGAATATTTCAGTGCATTAGGCATTAATGAAAAGACACCCTGGAACGACACCTACACGCGACTGGGTTTGGTAGAATTGGGTTTTTTATCAAGAGGGCAGTTCAATGACGCCAGCGCCTATGCCGCAGCCCTTGAAAAATACAGAGCTTCAGGCCTTATCCGTCAATCCTTTCGTTCGTTCAATGCACAGGCCGTTGAGTCTAACAGCAAGTTCAATAATGCATGGGCCGGTATAAACCGCAGAGGTCCGGTGAATTTTTCACAGAACATTGGCATTGGCAACCAGGTGAATTTATTCGGTCGCCCCCTGGGATTTTTTGCAGGTTTTCGTTATTCATTACAGACGCAATATGATCCGGACTCGAGACAGAACAGAGCCATTGTAGACGCCAACAATGAAAGAGGTTTAGAGCTATCCTCTATGCAGCAATCGACCCGTGATGTTAACGGATGGAATAGCTTGATTACTTTATCATACAAGCCATTCAACAATCATTCAGTATCGTTTTTATTTATGCCCAATATCAGCGGCACCAACAGCATCAGAAGCGGCATTGATACAGCGAACGGAGTATATGAGTTATATAACACCGATCAGTTTTATGAGCACCGTAGACAGTTGGTGTATCAGGCAAAGACCGAGCATCATTTTGCCAGGATAAAAACCAAGGCAGAGACCACGTTTTCGTATACCGACGGAAATAGTGAAGCACCGGATTTCAAGAACCTGAACTATGGTCGGATAACAGGCACAGATGATTATGTGATAGGAGGATTGCTCGCCATAAGGAGATTTTTCCGGTATCTCAATGATGATTTATTTGATGGTTCAGTTAAGTTCGAAACCTCTGTTTTCGACAAACCGGGTTTGTCCAGAAAAATCAAGTATGGTGGCTTTCTCACCTTTAATAAAAAGGAAAGCCGACAATATGAGTACTTTCTGAATTTTGGTCCGAATGCGGCAGTGGGTTTTAAGGATAATGATGTTACAGGTTATTTCAGTGATAAGGACTTTGATTTTTCAGAGTACATCAACAACGGAGATACCACGTTAACTGTAGATAAGTATTACCGTAGAGTAAACCTTGACAGTTACCGAACCTTCGGGGAAAGCAGGATATACGGAGGGTATTTAGCCACAGACTATGCTCTACTGAGGAACCTGAGGTTAACAGCAGGGGTAAGGATAGAGAAAACAAATGTATTTGCTGATGTTTTTAAGTTTGATTCATTAGGATATGGGGTAAACGATGCACGGCGATTGCAGCTGGAAGACCTTTTCATTGTAAATCCGGGAGAGATTAACACCATGCCGGTACTTCCTTCAGCAGGACTGATATGGAGGTTTTACGGAACCGAGCAGGCGCCATTGAATTTGCGTGTTAATTTCAGCAAGACAGTTGCAAGGCCTTCCGTTAGAGAGCTTACAGAGACCATGGTATATGATTATGAGTTTAGAAATTTTGTATTTGGCAATTCCCAGCTCAAGATGGTAGAGATCCAGAATTATGATGTAAGAGCCGAAGCATTTTTCGAAAACGGAGACAATATATCCATGAGTTTATTTTATAAAGACTTCAAAAATCATATAGAGCAGATAAAGACCTTGCAGGGATTCAGCTGGCAGAATGCGGAGAGTGCCAATGTATACGGACTTGAGATAGACGGGCGCAAGGGGATCATTCCCGGTTTAGAGATTCGGGCGAACCTCACATTGGCAAAATCATACACACGTGTTATTAATCAGTTTTTAGCCATCGATAAAGGCATAAAGAATTTTATTCCAATAGATACAGTACAAAGACAGATGTTTGGCCAGGCGCCCTATGTATTTAACACCCTTATTTCATACACCCATGAAAAGACCGGACTAACCGCCAGTGCGGGATATAACGTACAAGGTCCGAGGCTGGTGGTGGTTTCAGCTGACCTTACCCCGGATGTATATGAAATGCCGCGACATCTTGTTGACCTACGGATTTCAAAAACCATCTACAAGGGCATGAGCGTATCAATTGCAGTAAGAGACCTGCTTAACAGTCCTATACGCAGGTCATACAAATACCCTGAGGGATATTCCCTTGATTTTGATCGATTCACCTATGGCACCAATTATCAGATTTCGTTCAGCTACCGCATCTAAGGCCGTGCTGATTTTGTTTTTGCTGTGTGGGGTTCGTTCACTTGCGCAGATAGAAAATGTAATTGTGGAGACCTATTATATTTCCGATGCAAGCGATGCCACCGACACAACGGGAGGAGGTCTTGCAGAAGGTAGCACCACATACAGGATATTCGTTGATTTGAAAAAGGGGTCAAGAGTAAAGAAGATTTACGGAGATCAGTATCATCCCATAAGGATAAACAGCACAGAGAATTTTTTTAACAACAAGGCCGACGGGAAATCATTCGGGAAGGATTTCAACAAAAACCGTTTTCAGGAGAACACCGTTGCCTTGGATACCTGGTTAACACTCGGGCAGATGAGTCAGTTTGGCAGCAAGACATACTACGGTACGCCCAAGGAAGACGACAGAGATGGCTCCTTTGTTGGAGGCACGTTTAATGACGGAGGCAGTGCAGGCATTGCCAGCGGACTATTATCAGCTACCAATTCACTTGCCGGAATACCACTTACCCAGAAAGACGGAATCGATACCATGGTAGCGCCGGCCACCTCATGGGCCAGTTATGGTATTGTAGATTTCAGTACCCAGAACGATTCCAGCATTTTTGGCTCGATTGTTACGGGCAACAGTTTTGTCTCCTATAATGCAGGTCTTATCAGTTCAGCGGGAGCCTTTGGTATAGACAGAGAGAAAAACATTGTTTTGCTTGCGCAGTTGACCACAAAGGGACAAATCACATTTGAGCTTAACCTTTTGATAGAAGAGAGCGATGGAGTGAATACGAGAGAGGTATCTTATGTTGCCAAGGCCGACACCTTACTTGAGGGAGAGAAGCTCAGTCCGTTTTTGAGCTACCCCTTCTTGTGTGGCTGCACCGACCCTGATTATGTGGAATACAGCGATAAATATGCGTGCAACATACAAGACTCTTGTCGAACAAAGTATATATTAGGTTGTGCAGATACCGCAGCGTGTAATTATGATTCGAGGGTAAACTTCCATGTACCTCAGTTATGTTGTTATCCGGGCTTATGTGCAGACCGCGACATCAAGGTTTTGTGTCCGCAATACAACCGTGATATTTCCGCCTTTTTTATATACCCCAATCCCGCGAAAAATCAGATAACGGTGAGGAATTATACCTCTTCAGTTGCTTCAGTGACTTATACGGTGAATACACTCAGCGGTACCGAAGCAGTGCCAAGCACCACATTAGGCACACAGGAAGGCTGGCGAGACTGGCAGCTTGATATTGGAGCATTAGAAAAGGGGGCGTATTTTCTTATCCTTCAGGCAGGAGATCTGAA
>JBIIMV010000060.1:0-6850 GCA_044337805.1 Bacteroidia bacterium | reverse complement strand
TATTACAGGGATTTCTCTGATGCCACCAACTGCCAGGATACAGGCATCGGGCGGATTGATAATGGCGGTGAATTCTTCAATACCAAACATGCCTAAGTTCGATATGGTGAAGGTGTTGCCCTCCCAATCTGATGGCTGTAGTTTCTTGTCCTTGGCTTTTTGTCCGTACTCTTTTACTTCGCCCGATATCTGGGCGAGCCCTTTCTGGTCAGCAAAACGGACAACAGGTACCAACAATCCTTCTTCTACTGCAACAGCCACACCGATATGAACGTGTTGGTTGTATCTGATTTTGTCTCCTAACCAGGAGCTGTTAATCTTCGGATGCTGCTTCAGAGAATGCGCAACCGCTTTTATCACAAAGTCATTGAAGGAAACTTTTACCGGACTCACCTCATTCACTGATTTTCGTGCCTCCATAGTCTTGCTCATGTCAATGTCAATCCCTAAATAAAAATGAGGGGCACTGAATTTACTTTCTGCCAGTCTGCGTGCAATGGTCTTGCGCATCTGAGACACCGACTCTTCCGTATAACTTTCTTTTCCTGCCACTGCCGCATAGGCTTGAGCTGCTAAAGGTTTATACTGCTCTACATCTCTTTTGATAATTCTTCCTTCATCACCACTGCCTCGTAATTGATTTAAATCAATGCCTTTTTCTTCGGCAATCTTCTTGGCCAGGGGAGAGGCTTTGATTCGGCCGCTCTCCGCGCTCGCAACTGCCGCAGCAACTGCGGCAACGGGCGCTGCAACAGCGGGTGCATGGACAGTCGCTGCAGGAACAACTTCTTCTTTTTGCGCTGGCGCGGGGACAGCAGCCCCGCCGGAAAGAAGTCCGCTGATATCTTCTCCTGGACTTCCCAGTATCGCTAGTATTGAATCAACGGCAGCACCTTTTCCTTCATCCACTCCAATATGCAATAAGGTGCCGTCTTGAAATGATTCGAATTCCATGGTGGCTTTATCGGTTTCGATATCGGCAAGCAACTCGCCGTTCTTTACCTTGTCTCCAACTTTCTTGTGCCATTTCGCTACCACGCCTTCGGTCATGGTATCGCTGAGTTTTGGCATTCTCACAATTTCTGCCATGCTTTTCTTCGCTAATGTTAATCGGTGATGTAAGGGTAATCGCTCTGTACGTATACGTCTTCGTACAACTCATGCGGCTCAGGGAATGGTGACTCTTCAGCAAATTGAACGGATTCATCCACCAATGCCTTTACCTTCGCCTCTGTGGCATTAATTTCTGCTTCACTCATCCACTTGTTCTTCAGAATGGTGCTCAATACCTGCTCTATCGGGTCTTTCGACTTGTACTCATCCACCTCTTCCTTGCTGCGGTATTTCGCCGGGTCGCTCATGGAATGTCCGCGGTATCGGTAGGTCTTCATTTCAAGCAGTGTCGGTCCGTCGCCTTTTCGGGCATGGGCTGCAGCTGAGGCTATCGCCTCGTGCACATCTTCGCAACGCATTCCGTCTACCTGATAAGACGGCATGTCATACGATAAACCTAATTTATATAAATCATGCACATTGCTGGTTCTCTGTACCGAGGTTCCCATGGCGTAATGGTTATTCTCAATGATGAATACCACAGGCAGCTTCCACAGCATCGCCATGTTGAACGCCTCATGCAAGGCTCCTTGTCTCACTGCCCCGTCTCCCATGTAACACAGGGTGATTCTTCCGGTACCCAAATACTGATCGGCAAGTGCAATGCCCGCGCCCAGGGGTATTTGTCCGCCAACAATTCCATGTCCGCCAAAAAAATGGTGCTCTTTTGAGAACAGGTGCATGGAGCCGCCTTTTCCTCTTGAGCATCCGGTGCTCTTGGCAAAAAGCTCAGCCATGATGTATTTCGGATGCATGCCTCTTCCGATCGGATGGGCATGGTCACGATAGGCAGTAATCATATTGTCATCACGATGAATGGCACTCTCGGCTCCTGCTACAAGGGCCTCCTGTCCGATATACAGATGACAAAAGCCTCTGATCTTCTGCTGTATGTATAACTGCCCGGCTCTTTCCTCGAACCTTCGCATCAACAGCATATCCTCATACCACTTCAGGTAAATTTCTTTGCTGAATTTCTCCTTCTTGTTCATATGTCCACTAAAAAAAACTTCGGGCGGTATTTGTTCTCCCGTGCCGCAAAAATAACATAAATTACTTGCTCGCAGGCGGCGTTTTAGCGCCCGCCCAGACTCCTGCTGCTGAAGGTAAATGGGAGAAAGGTGCTCACTCCGTCAAACTTCCATACCGATCCCCGCTCTGAAATTAACAAAACCTCAATGTGGTGGTCTTGCATGCCTTCATATTCAGCCATTACCTGCCGGCATGAACCACAGGGGGTTACGGGCAAAATAGCTTCATCCGGAGTGTCAGGTGAATAAATCGCAATCTTCTTTATCGCTTTTCCCGGTTGCTGTGAGGAGGAATAAAAAAGCGCAACCCGCTCGGCACATATTCCTGAAGGATAGGCGGCGTTCTCCTGGTTATTGCCACTTACAATCTTTCCGTCATCCATCCTCAGGGCTGCCCCAACTCTGAAATTGCTGTATGGCGCATATGCCCGCAGGGCCGCCTCTCTTGCGGACGTTATCAACTCCCGGTCATCAACACTCAGTTCCGAAATATCGTCGGTAATGCTGTACTTTAATTCTAATCGCTGCTCTCGCATGCTCGCTTTTTTACGAATGTACGCTTTTTACCGGCGCTTTAGTAGGCGGTCGGCCTTCTGCCCTGTGCTGTCTGTAATAGCGGTGAGCTCTCGTAAAATATCTTCCCAGCCGCGCTCTCCTGCTTCTTTCATCAATTGCGCCAGTTCATAGCGAGACTCTCTGTAAAATACTGAACCCGGATGTACCGAACGGTATAGCACTGCCGACCGGCTTCGGTTTTGTCGCATTAAGCGGGCTTTCACATAGGCCACGGTATCCTGGTCTTCATTCATACGCTCTGCCATCTTCAGGGCCTGTCGTTCTTTTCCGTTTAAATATAAACGATATAATGCTGCCACGTCATCTCTCTCTTTGTCTGCCTTGGAAACAGTGCTCACTGCTGCGTTCTTTGATTTTTTTTCTGCCTTTCTGGTAACCGATTTTACGCTTTTCGTTAACAAAACTGTTTCTGCCTCTGCTGTGGCTCCTGTTTCGGTGCTCATCAGGTCTGTATGTTGCTTTTTCTCTCTTGATAAATCTTCTACCGCTGGTTCCTGCCGGGCCGCGGGTGCTTTTGACATCACCATGTCATCTGCCTCTGCCAACTCTGAAGTGCTTGATGGAATATCAGATTCTGCTTGCCTGAAGTCTGTCGCTTCTTCTTTTGCTGAAACGGCAACCTCTTTTTCCTCAACCTTGTCTGAAAAAACCTGTGTGTCTTCTTTTTGTTTGTCCTTTTTTTCGGCTGTGGTGGCAGGGAGTTTCTCAACCGCAACGGCAGGATTTTTTTCTATTGTGGATTCTGCCTGCGCCTCACGCTCTCTCTTATCTTGTATGCCGGCATCGGCAAGTTCTCTCTCCCGATGGCTGTTCTGGCTCATCTGTCTCGAAATAAACAGGGCACTTCCCAGAATCAGCAGCATGACTGCTGCAATAGATAAATACCGTCTGTAGGGATGAAGGCCTCTCACTTTTCCCCCACCATTCAGCTTTTGCTGTAATTCCTCCAAATCATGTTCGAAAGCCTCCTGCCGCTTGAACAAGCGCATTCCCTCTACCATGTCAGAACATATCTCACAGCCTGCAAGATGCAGCTCTATCTGCCGCTTTTCATCGCCGGTGCTGTGGTCAAAGGCATATCGCCTGAGTGCCTGCTCAGAGATACAATCGCTGTTCTCCAGTATATGTCTCTCCACGTGCTTCATAACTGTTTTTGCAGGCTGATCTGTAGGTTTCTTTTGCCATTCTGTATGTAGCTCTTTACATGGTTGAGGGTATACCCGGTATGCTCTGCAACCTCTGAATAACTTTTTTGCTCCAGATAAAATAGCCTGATACAAATGCGCTGTTCCTGACTGAGCAGGTCAATGGCACGCTCCAGCTCTTGTAAACGTTTTTCCGTTTCCATCTTTTCTGAAGGATGCACTTCGCTGCGGTTTTCCATAACCATTTGCTGATATTTTTCCTCCTGCTCACTGCGGGCGGGTGTTTCTCTGGTTTTGCGCAAATCCATCAGACAGGAATTTTTTACAACCATGTGAAGCCAGGGCCGAAAGTCTTTTACCTCGTGCCGGGGCAAATCCTGAAACACTTTCTCAAAAACCTGCATCACCATGTCACTCGCTTCTTCTCGTTTACCTAAATATTTCATCGCGGTACTCAAGGCCATGCCCGAATGTCGCTGAAACAAAACTCCCAAAGCATCACGGTTCCGCTCTGCCCTGAAAAGCGCTACCAATTCCTGGTCGGTATAATGCTGATAATCGCGCTCTGCCATGCTGCTACGCAAATATAGGACTCCTTCTTGTTACCTCTGTTCTCCCGGCAACGATTGTATTTTTTAAAAATAACAACCTCTGCTTATGGAATTCTTGTATGAACGGCATCGTCCTTAAAAATAATAACCGGAAATCATGAGAACCATTTTCATCCCCATCCTGGCCTTTTTTGTCGCCAACTGTCTTGCTTCCCCACAAAAATCCGCTGAAGCAAAAGTCGATAAAGCTACTGTCTATCTGCAAGGGGCAATGCTTTACAGCACCAATGTATTCCAGCTCGCTCAGGGCATGAACGAATGTGTTTTTCTCAATACCTCTCCCTCGGCAGACCCTGCCTCTCTGACAGCTTCCGGAAAAGGTAGCTTTACAATCATGGAGGTGTATCCCCTGGTTGATTATCCTGAATCAAAGCCCGGAAAAACGACTGCTCACCCTCTTGCTAAAGTATTGAAACAGGTCAATGATTCTCTGATGGATGTTTCCATGAAATCAGAGGAATTGAATGAAAAACTAACGGTGCTTGTCAACGAAAAAATCCTTATTCAGAACAACCGGCTCCTCAAAGGTGAGACTAAAAGAGATACTCTCGCTCTGGTAAAGGATGCTTTTGAATTTTATCGGTTGCGTTTGAACAATATCCTCTCCGAGCAGGCGAAACTCAAAAAAGAAATTCGACAGCTGGATGTTATTTCCTCTTCTTTGCAGCAACGTGCTCAGGATATAAATAATATCATCGCTTCGGTGGCACAACCTGCAGATCAGGTGGCTCCGCTCTATAAAACGGTCGTAACGGTGATGGCCTCAGCACCCGGACAGGCTGAAATTACAATTGGCTATTATGTTGCCTCTGCCGGCTGGACACCTCAATACGATATTAAAGCTATTTCTTCTGCCAAAAATACCACCGTACTGCAATCTGCAAAGGTGTTTCAGAATACCGGTCTCGACTGGTCTCAAACCCGTCTCACCCTGAGCACCGGGCAGCCTCAAACATCGCTTGAAAAACCTTCTATTACCAGTGCATATCTGTACTTGAGTAACCCACAAACGCGTCAGGTAACCATTGCCCGCACTGAAAGAGGTGAATCGTCTCAGCCTGCCGCAGCTTTTGATGATTCGCATAGTTCCAAATCTCTCACTGAAGATCAATCCGTTGATTACAGCTTTAACTATACGGAATCAACAGATCGTTCCGTCGTGACTGAATACGATATTAAACTTAAATACAATATACCTTCTAATAATAAACCTCACTGGGTGTCTATTCAGGAGAAGGAGCTAAAGTCGTCTATGGAATATGCCTCATCTCCCGTTCAGGATCCCGGCGTTTTCCTCATGGCTCATCTCACAGGTTGGCAATCGCTCGATATGCTCGCCGGCCCTGCAAGGGTTTTTCTTGATGGCGCATTCGTCGGACATACAAATTTTAACCCTCAGTCTGTGTCTGATACCCTGAGCATGAGTCTGGGCCGCGACCGCACCTGGTCGGTTTCCCGAAAAAAAATCAGAGAGAAAAAAAGTGACAAAATCCTTGCTGAGGAAAAATCAGTGGTGTTTGAATATGAAATACAACTGAGAAACAATCACTCAAAAGATACTGAGATTTGTATTGAAGACCGCATTCCCCTGCCTTCCCAAAATCAGATCTCTGTTAAACTCATTGATTCCTCCGGTGCCGAATACAATCCCCAAACGGGCATTCTCAAATGGAATAAGAAAGTGAAGACTCAGGAAACTGCCAGGATACGCTTTTCCTTTGAGGTAAGGTATCCTGCTGCCTCTGCGCTTGCGGGCTTGTAGCATTCATCTTCTTGATGAAATAAGGCCGGAACTTTCCGGCCTTTTTTTATTTTTGTCCAAACAAAATTTCCTATGAAAAGATTTTTACCTCTTGCTGTTGTTGCTCTGTTTGCCGGCTCCGCCTTCGCGCAAATAAGCCTTACCGCAGCTGTTCACGGACCGGTTATCGGCGATTCATTTAACATCCTGCGTGCAGATACCACAGGTGTTCAACCGGGCTCGGCCGGGGCATCTCAAACCTGGAATTTCTCCTCACTCGTGATCGATACGGTACCTGCCTCTATTACCTACGACGATCTTGCCAATCAAACTTTTGCCGCTGATTTCCCAAATGGCAATATGGTGCTTGCAGACGGCAGCGGCGGTTTTACCATTCTTGAATCCAATGCCAACGCGCTCACCCTTCATGGAATCAACAATTCCACATTGGGAAGCATTCCTTACACCGATGCTCAGATTCTGATGAATTTCCCGGTTAGCTTCGGGGCAGCGAATGTCAACAATGATGCTTTTGCCGCATCATACACTCTGTTTGGTTTCCCTGTTACCCGCAGCGGCACTTCTTCCACTGTGGCTGATGCTTATGGTACCCTCATCCTGCCGGGTGGTACC
>JBIIMV010000059.1:0-6866 GCA_044337805.1 Bacteroidia bacterium | reverse complement strand
GAGTTAACACCTACATAAGGACCTGCTACATTTTCCTCATCGTCTGTATATTTCACAAAGCTGAAGCCTCCTTCTTCCATAACAGAAGCCGGGGCATAGTCAACGACAGACTTTTCGCTTGCTGAGCCAAGGAAGACAAGAGTAAATGCAGAGAATATTCCTGCGGATACAAGAAGACCTGCTATGGTCTTTTTTCGATTTTTGGTTTGCAAAACTTTCATGAAAACTTGGTGTTGCTGGAAGTGTTTTGAGATTTGGTTGGGATGAAATAAGTAACGGTACCGAAAATAAGTCCGGCCACGTACATGAGGCAATCAAAATAGTCGGCGGTGCCGGGAATCAGTTCTTTGTGCTGTGCGATTTCCAGAAGGGTGGCCAGCGTGAGAGCTGCAATCAGATTGATGTTGAGCCACCTTTTACTGAAGCTGAGGGAGTCTTTGATCCAGTGAAGCGTGAAGGCAAAACCCGCCGCCCACAAAAAATCAGGGAGAAAATTTCGTATGAATCGGAATGAGTTATCAGGAACTTTCATGCCTAAAACCGCAGGCTCTGTTGCCGCAAGAAGATAGGGCAACAAGCCGAGGAGAGCGAGAAACGTGAGGGTAAAGAAAGCGTATTTGGGATTCTTCATCAAAAAAGGAGATTGAAACTTCCGTTTCTGACATCAAGGAAGAATGGCTGGCCATCAGACCTGAAGCACTCACCGCTGAAGGTTCCCTTTATTCTTCCGGCGTTGACTTCTGTTACCGTGATGGTACCTGAACCGGAGGTGAAATATGAGGCATAATTCACGCTGCTACCCGTGAAAAATATGGATGAACCTGTGGAAGAATGAAAGGTGTAGGTACCTACTGCTTTCGGACAAGTCAGAATCAAGGTGGGTAAGGACCCATTCTCCGATATCTCTACACGGTTGGAAGAAAGGGAATTGTAGGTTGGTGTGGCAGTGTAGGTGCTTGATCCACCATTGGAAAATAGCTGATAAGAGATTCTGGATGGTGCAGGAACGATTACTTCGATGGTTCTTTCAAGGTTGGTGATTTGTCCATTTTCAGATTGAACTTCTAAGGAAATGGTTGTGTAGGATTTACTATCGTCTGCGCCTACCGTTGGTTGATCGAAGAAATTACTATAGTCGTGGGTAAGGATAAATTTACTGCCACTGGTCAGTGTCTTTTCTTCTTTCGTTCCATCTCCCCAATCGATGGTATAATCTGCCCCATCTTCATTCTCAGTGCCATCGACAGAGATCGAAACCTTGGTATAGGTTGGCGTAATTGGCTCAAAGTAAGCTACGGGAGCTTGTTTCTTGTTGCATGCCGAGAGGACAAGGGTTACGAAGAGAGAGAGAACGAGTTTGAGATTGTTGTTTTTCATCAGCTTTCGATAGGGCTGACAAATGTAATTTTATTTTTGGAACCCGAAAGACTTAACCTATGATTCCCATTAACAATGATTTTGCAGCCTCTTTTCACTCATGGATGTCCCGCCCAAGCCATGCATCTGTGTTTTAATACAGGATTACCCAGAATTATTGAAAGAATGTTCTGCGAGGCGGTGGATTTGGTTTCAAAAACATCCTGCCGCAGCGTATTGACAATTACTCTTCCTTAAACATATAACCCACCCCTCTAACCGAAACAAAGTGACGTGGATTTCGGGGGTCATCACCAATATATTTTCTGAAATTCATGATGAAGTTATCGATGGTTCTTGCGGATGGAAAGTTTTCATATCCCCAGACCTGATCGAGGATTTCGTCGCGCGGAACGGCTTGATTTTTTTTGGAAAGGAGTAGTTTTAGGAGTTTACTTTCTTTCGGTGTCAGGGTGATTGGGTCTTGACCGGGTGCAAAGAGTTTGTAAGTTGAGAAGTCGACGGAGAATTCTCTGAATTTTTGCATGCCGCTTTGTGCTTCGAAGTTTGCTGTACCCGGGATGCGGCGAAGCAGTATTTCAACTCTTAGCAGGAGTTCATCGAGGTTGAATGGCTTACTCAGGTAATCGTCGGCACCGGCTCTGAGTCCTTCTACCCGCTCTGATCCCAGATTCCGTGCTGAAAGAAAGAGAATCAGCACTTGTCGGTTTTCTCTTCGTATGCGGGTACAAATCTCAATGCCATTCATGCCGGGCAGCATGATATCGAGAATAATAAGGTCGAAGCGTGCGTGAAGAAAGGTGTTGAGCGCTTCTTTACCCTCATAGACTTTCTCAACTTCATAGCCTGCAAGTTCGAGGTTCAGAGCAATGGTATCGCAGAGACTTTTCTCATCCTCAACGAGCAGTATTTTCTTTTTGGCCATAGCGGAATCAGTGGAACTTTTTTATTTCCTCCAGAATGGCAAGGCGTATGCTTTCAGAAGGCATTTCGAGTGGTAATCTTACGACGGGTTTACAGAGCCCGAGCGCTGCCATGGCCGTTTTTACGCCGCCCGGACTGCCATCTGCGAAGAGTAGACGAGTAATCTCGATCATGCCAAGATGCAGTCCTCGGGCTTTTTCGAAATCGCCATGAAGGGATAGGCGAACCATATCGGAATATTGCCGGGGAAAGAGATTGGCGAGAACCGAAATCACGCCGCAGGCACCGGAGGCAATCAGAGGCAAGGTGAGTGCATCGTCACCCGAAATGGTCATGAAGCCGGCTGGTGCGTCTCTGATAATAGTCATTATCTGTTCCATATTTCCGGAAGCCTCTTTTACTGCAAAGAACTGAGGGAACTCAGAAGCAAGCCTGATGGTGGTCTGAGGCAGCATATTTACACCTGTTCTTCCGGGAACGTTGTATAGGATAACAGGCAGTGTTGCCGCCTGAGCCAGGGTTTTATAATGCCGGTACAAGCCTTTCTGATTGGGTTTGTTGTAATAAGGAGTTACAGAAAGGATAGCGGAATAGGCAGGATGTTTAAATTTCAGAATGGAGGCAGCGAGTGCCTCGGTGTGGTTGCCTCCCAATCCCGCCACCAGTGGCACTCGTCCGGCTGCGGCGGAGGCAATGATATTGAATACCAGCTCACGTTCATCGGCGCTTAGGGTTGCCGACTCTCCTGTTGTTCCCAGTGCAACGATGTAATCCACACCTCCCTCGATGACATGATTGGTAATTTTTTCAAGTGATTCAATGTCGACCCGGCCGTCTTCCTGAAAGGGCGTGATGAGGGCCACGCCGGTACCCTTAAATAATGTGTTCATGATTTTGCGTGTATCATCGCCAGAATACCTTCGGTGTCGGCGATCAGTGAATTGAGCTGGTTCTCCTTGTTTTGAATGATCAGGTCGTAATAGGGATTCAGTTTTTTATTCGAAGGACCTACCCTGAAACGTGCATGCGACAGGGCTACGAGATAAATGATGGGAGTTTTTGCATGGAGGCTCAGGTTAAGCAGGATATCAAACGGCTCGCTGAGGAAGTTGTTGATGATGGGATCATCGGGTTTGAGATACCACTTTAGTTGTTTCCTGGTGAAGAAATCGTATTCGAGTTTGCTGGCCATCATGACAGGCGATTCCTTTGCATCATAAAAGCCCAGCGCACGCACCTTGCGTTTTTCTTCTTTCAGCTTTTTGATATATTTTTTGATGGTATCGAACTCAGTTGCATCGGTTGCATCAAATATTATTGCAATGGTATCTGCGGTGTCGAGGTTGAAGGCTTTACGGTTTCGTTTAACAGCCTGGGCTTCGGCCTTCAAAAAATACTCTCCTGCCTTGTTTTGTGTCTTCCGAATAATGCTCATTTCCTACAAAGATACTTTCAGGAATTGCTGCTTGTTCCTATCATGGATAAAAAGTCCTGTTCAGAGATGATTTTGACTCCCAGCTTGTTGGCTTTCTCCAGTTTTGCGGGGCCCATTTCATCGCCGGCAAGAACAAAGTTCGTCTTACTGCTGATACTCCCTGAAACTTTTCCCCCGTTCGCCTCGATAGCTTCTTTGATGCCATCTCTTGAGAAATGGTGAAAAACTCCGGATACAACAAAGGTTTTCCCCATCAGAACATTGGAAATTTCCTGTTGTTGGCTTTTTGTTTCCATGCATAGTCCGGCTGCCTGTAAGCGTCTCACGATATCCATTTGCTCCTCATCCTTGAAAAATAGCAGAATGCTGTCTGCAATCTTTTCGCCTACATCGTTTACCTGCAGCAAATTTTCCCTGCTTGCCTGCATCAGACCTTCAATTGTACCGAAGCTGCGGGCAAGTTTTTTGGCGACAGTTTCACCGACATGCCGTATACCGATGGCGAAGAGCACCCTTTCGAAAGGAACGTGTTTCGATTTGTTGATTCCATCAATGATGTTGCCGGCTGATTTTTTTGCCATGCGTTCCAAAGGCAGAAGGTCTTCTATGCTAAGTGAATAGAGGTCGGCAATGTTTTTCACCAATCCTGCCTGATAGAGCATGGAAATTGTTTCCGGACCAAGGCTGTCGATATTCATGGCCTTGCGTGCGGTGAAATGTTCAATACGCGCCTTTTGCTGAGGTGGACAGCCTTTTTCATTGGGGCAGAAATGCTGGGCTTCACCTTCCCTTCTCTGCAGAGGCGTGTTGCATTCCGGACAGCTGTGAATGAAGGTGACGGGGTTACTGAACAGGTTTCTTTTTTCGGCTACCACCCCAGTAATTTTTGGAATGATGTCACCACCTTTTTCAACGGTTACCACATCGCCTTCATGAAGGCCGAGTTCAGAGATAATATCGGCGTTATGGAGACTTGCACGTTTTACGCTGGTACCCGCAAGCCAGACCGGTTCCAGGTTGGCAACAGGGGTAATGGCACCGGTTCTTCCAACCTGATAGGAAACAGAGAGCAAACGGGTCATAGCTTCCTGCGCCTTGAACTTATAGGCCACGGCCCAACGTGGTGTTTTGGCTGTAAAGCCGAGGTTGTTTTGCAGGCGTATTTCATCAACCTTGATTACGACTCCATCTGTTTCTACATCGAGTTCATAACGTTTGGTATCCCAGTATTGAATAAATTGTTCAACCTCATCAAGGCTTTTTGCAACACGTGAATGCGGACTTACTTTAAAGCCCCATTTTGCAGCAGCTTCGAGACTTTGATGGTGGTATGAAAAACCCAGATTTTCGCCAAGCAGGAGGTAAAGATAACAGTCCAGTTTACGTTCAGCGACGGCTTTACTGTCTTGTTGTTTCAGGGTTCCCGATGCTGCATTACGCGGATTTGCAAGACGTGCCTCACCCATTTCCTCTCGTTCGGCATTGATGGCATCAAACACAGAGCGGGGCATGAATATTTCGCCGCGAATTTCAAAGTCATCCGGAAAGTCATGACCTCTCAGCCGAAGAGGAATGCTTCGTATGGTTTTCACGTTTGCCGTAACATCATCACCCTGCACACCATCGCCGCGTGTTACGGCTTTTGTGAGGATTCCTTTTTCGTAACGCAAACCAATGGCAACGCCGTCGAATTTGAGTTCACAGCAATAGCTCACCTCCTGCCCCACCGCTTTGCGTACCCTTTCATCGAATTCGCTGATATCATCGGCAGAGTAGCTGTTGGCGAGAGAAAGCATGGGGTAACGGTGCACCACACTTTCAAATTCTTTTGTTATTGCGCCTCCAACCCTTTGGGTGGGAGATTCAGGCGTAAGGAATTGAGGAAACTCTGTTTCGAGTTGTTGCAGTGAAGAAAGCAGCCTGTCGAATTCCAAATCAGAAATCAATGATTCCGAGAGAACATAGTAATGGTAGTTGTAGAGTTCAACTTTTTCGCGCAGCCGTTCAATTTCTCTTTTTGCCTCTGTCTCAGTCATGGTCATTGTCTCTGATAAGCTGGTAAAATGCCTCGTCCCGAAAGCCATCCTTTGTGCGGTTCCATTGTTTCCGGGTGGCAGTATGAATAAAACCACACGAAGTGAATAGTTTCCTGCTTGCCTCGTTTGCGGGGTCAATACTACAGAAGAGTTGATGCAGGTGAAGCCTGTTGAAGGCATAATGGATAAGGACCTGCAGGGCATCTTTCCCCAGGCCTTTTTTACGCTGTGTGGAATCGATAATAATGCCCACGCCTGCTCTGCGATGGAGAGGCTCGAAGTCGAACAGATCTATGCATCCTGCTGTTAATTCTTCATGCACGATCATCAGCCTAAGCTGTCTTGTTTGGTAAATATCATTTCCGGATGTTTCGATGAAGCTTCTTAGGGTTTCCCTGGAGAAGGGCGATAGCGCATTTCCCGGTTCCCAGAGTGCGGTATCATTTTCCCATTTGTAGAGACAATCCAGGTCATACGGCTCCGGTGCACGCAACTCACATTTTCTTCCTTTCAGCCACATGGTCATTTTGCTGGTTTTGTTCTGCATCACGGTAGGCCATCAGGATATCTCTTACAAGACGGTGCCTGATAACATCTGAGGTATCGAGGTAAATAAATTCCACTCCCTTCATGCCTTTAAGCAGACCGGCTGCCTGAATGAGTCCTGAAGGTTGATTTCTGGGCAGGTCAATCTGTGTGGTATCGCCGGTAATGACAAATTTTGCCGATGGTCCCATCCTGGTGAGGAACATTTTCATTTGATTGCGTGTGGCATTCTGTGCCTCATCGAGAATGACAAAGGCGTGGTCGAGGGTTCGCCCGCGCATGAAGGCCAGAGGCGCCACCTGAATAACTCCGCTTTCCACATAGGTTGCGAGTTTGTCGGGGGGAAGCATATCGCGGAGGGCATCGTATAGCGGTTGCAGATAAGGATCCAGTTTTTCACGCAGGTCGCCGGGCAGGAAACCAAGGTTTTCACCTGCTTCAACTGCTGGACGAGTAAGGATGATTCTTCTGACCTGTTTGTTTTTAAGGGCTCGCACGGCGAGTGCAACGGCGGTGTAGGTTTTACCTGTTCCTGCCGGACCGAGAGC
>JBIIMV010000058.1:0-6867 GCA_044337805.1 Bacteroidia bacterium | reverse complement strand
AAGTTAAATCAATCAACTGCTCCGGCAAAGGGGTTTTTCTGCCTTTATTATTTTTGTTCTGAAGTCTGCGAACAAAGCCATGCTAACCGTCAAACGGCTTGTTTTTCAATGTCTCATGCCGAATCTGCACAGCAAGGATATCCCATCGGCCTGAATAAGCCCCCCTCAGAGGTATAAAGTTCCATTAAAGAATCTCAGGATTCCTTCAATTCCTTTAAACTCAATTTTCACAACATGAAAAAACTTTTTTTGTGCTGTGTCGTGACATTTTTCACATCACAGACAATGGCACAATCAACGCTACTCAGAGTCTTAGACCAGAATAATTTGCAAGCCGTAGAAGGTGCGAAAATATGGAGCGGCACCATTTCAGATGCAGGCTCTGCTCAGTTCAGCTCCATTCTTGGTGATGTCTCCATCAACTTCCGATCTGATAGCGTCTTTGCACAGGCGCTCGGTTATGGCCTTCAAGGCTTCTCCGTGTCAGCGCTAAAAAAAACCGGCAAACAACAAATCCTCACTCTCTTCCTTAAGCCTGTGGTAACCGGGTTTGATGAAGTTGTGATTTCAGCAAGTCGTTTTTTTGAAAAAAAACGCGATGTTCCACAGCAAATATCTACCATCAGCAAAAGAGATATTGAAAACGCCTCACAGCCCACCACCGCTGAACTTCTTTCCAACAGTGGCCAGGTATTTGTTCAGAAAAGTCAACTTGGCGGAGGGAGTCCTGTTATGAGGGGCTTCGAAGCAAACAGGGTTTCTATTGTGGTGGATGGAGTCAGAATGAATAATGCCATTTTCCGCGGGGGGCACCTGCAAAACATCTTATCTGTTGACCAACAACAAATTGACCAGATGGAGCTTGTATTCGGACCGGGATCAATGATGTATGGCAGCGATGCATTGGGGGGCGTCATGCATGTACATACCATAAAACCACAACTCGCCCCTGAGGGTAATTCAAGTTTTTTCAGACATTCGGGTTTCACGCGTTACAGCAGTGCACTGAACGAAAAATCAGGAGGCATAACCCTTAACGTAGGTGGGAAAAAACTAGCCTGGCTGGGAACTTTTACCTACAACAGTTTCCAAAACCTGCGTCAGGGAAATATTCGCCGCGATATTCATGCAGATCAGGGAAAGCGTTTCTTTTATCAGGACCGCATTAACGGTAGGGATACAACCATAAGTACCGAAAACGTAAATCTTCAGAACCCAAACGGGTATGACCAATTTGACCTCATGCAAAAGCTTCTGATCAAACAAAATGATCACGTTGAACATCTGTTCAATTTCCAGCATTCACAAACCGGTGATTTCCCGCGCTTCGACAGACTTTCTGAGGGAAATGCCACGAAACCGGCATTTGCAGAATGGTATTATGGCCCCCAGGTAAGAACCATGGCCGCTTATCACCTAAACTGGAAGAAAACAAAGCTCTTCGATAACAGCCTGCTTACGATTGCATACCAGAATTGGAAAGAGTCCAGAAATACAAGGCCATGGAGATCTTCTCTGCTTACAAGAAGACAAGAAAATGTTGATGCATGGTCAGCCAACTGGGATTTTGAAAAGTTGTTTTCGGGATGGGAGCTACGATATGGCTTAGAGAGCATCTTCAATGAGGTGCGCTCCTATGCCAAGGGAATCAATGTTGACACAAATGAAGAAACACCTGCCAGCACCAGATATCCTGCAAAAGGCGCATCCATGATGTTTAACGGAGCATATCTTTCTGGCACAAAAGAAATATCAGAGTCTTTCATATTCAAAGCAGGCATGCGCTGGAACTATGTTCAGCTTCATGCAGACTTCAGTGACACCAGCTTTTACCCCTTCCCCGGAAATCTCGACTTCAGTCAGAAAAACATGGCGTTAAACGGAAATCTCGGTATGGTTTGGCTCCCCTCGAAACAATGGCGTATTTCCGTATTCCTGTCGAACGGATTCAAAGCTCCGAATGTCGACGATCTGAGTAAGGTATTTGAATCCAATCCTTCCAAAAAGCTTGTTGTCATGCCTAATCCCGGACTAAAACCTGAAAACCTCTACAATGCAGAGATATGTTTAGGAAAAATTTCAGGTCAGGTATTAAGGATCGAAGCGGGTGCCTGGTATTCCTGGTACAACAATGCCATCGGTATTGGTGATTATAGTTTCAATGGCTCCGACTCTGTTGTTTACGATGGGGTAAAATCAAAGGTTGTAGCCAACATCAACAGAAATACTGCCCAGATAACTGGATGCTTCGGAAATGTTTCCCTGATGCTTCCGGGAGGATTCAAGGCAGGAGGCAGCAGTACTTACACTCTTGGCGAAATTCTTACTGACTCTTCCATAACCCCGCTTGATCATATTCCACCCATATATGGGAAAGCATTTGTCGGATGGCAAGGTAAAGGCTTCGATGCTGAGTTGTTCTGCCTGTTTAATGGCAGTAAACCCCTGAGTAAGTTTAATTTAGCCGGCGAAGATAACCCGCAATATGCGCTTCCCTCGGGTTCTCCCGCCTGGTATACTCTGAATGTGAGAGCCTCTTGGCAGGTGACATCCAGCCTGCGTATACAGTTGGCATTAGAGAATATGATGGATGTTTATTACCGTACCTTTTCAAGCGGATTAAGCGGACCCGGAAGAAATTTTTCCACAACACTGCGCTGGTCTATATGATCCATGTTAATTACGAACGCAACGAACGGAATGCCCGTAAGACCTTACCCTGGATGCCGTATAAGATTGAGTAGAAGAATTCAAGAGATACTGAGAATTAGTGGAGCTAATGGCAGAGGCCCAGTAATATCCGATAGTACCTGCACTTGATACCACACCGGTATTACTTCGGTTTCCTGCTGCCGGCAACTTAAGCGGGGATGTAAACGCGCCCTGAACATTAGACTGAGGCCACGCCCCACGCTCAGCATCAAATTCAGCACTGGTTGGAACTCTCCAGCCGCTCGGACAAGGATTATTTATTCCAGAAACACCTTGCCACAAATTATTATTTTGGGGGCTACGCCAATCAAAAGGAGTAACACTTATAGAAATGTAATTGCCGTTAAAAGGTTGATCAGAAGAACTTAAATTACTCGTGATCGGGGAATTCCTCAACTGATGACCATCCGCTGCCCTTCCCCACTGAAACAGGTCGCCATAAGAAGCAGCATCTGAGCTGGAAACTGCTACCTGGCTGGCGCCGAGATTACGATCCATCCAACAAAGATTGTTTGCTCCCTGAACTGTTCCATATGTTACCTGAGCTCCGTTATAGGTGAAAGTCACGGTCGGAATTCCTGAACAAGGCTGAGCGCTTCCGGACTGTACAATGCGGGATATGGTACATGATCTTCCAAGGAAAGTGATGGAGAATGTGGCTGTACCATAACCGGATGGCGTTCCGCTGATATTAAATACAAGGTTACCTGAACTTGTGGTCAGGCTTCCCGAACTCAAAGTCGCCGTTAAACCCGCAACACCAGTGGAGTTTACTGACTGTCCGTTATAACTTCCACCATTGCCACCGCTGTATGGCAAAGTGAGGCTGACTCCATTTGCCTGAACTCCTGCAGTTAGCGTTCCGCTCCACGTCGCGGCTGCACAATCAAGCAAGTTGATTGCCGGAGCAGGGAATGCAATACTTCTGGTGAGTGTGCAGGTTTGACCGCCTAAACTAAGCAGGAAACTCGCTGTTCCCCCTGTTACAGGTGTACCTGAAATCGTATAGGTAATATTACCATTTCCGGTTAGGATATTGCCTGCCGGGATGGTAGCAGTTAATCCGGTTACCCCGGTTGAGTTCACCGACTGGGCACCGAAAGTTCCCCCATTGCCACCGGTATATGGCACACTGCTGCTTACGCCACTTGCAGCTACCCCACCGGTTAATGTTCCTGAATTATTGGAAGAGGCACAATTCAATGCGGTGATACTGGCCGGAGGAAGCGTCACTGATCTGGAAAGATTACATGATTGACCGCCTATGCTTAACAAAAAATTCGCCACCCCGACACCCGACGCAGTTCCTGTAATGTTGTAAACCAGATTACCACTGCCGTTCACAAACGAGCCGGGCGCAAGAGTCGCTGTCAGGCCGGTAACTCCGGTTGAACTTACGGTTTGTCCATTGTGCGCGCCACCATTACCACCGGAATAGGGCAATGTAATAGTTGCACCACTCGCAGCAACGCCACTATATAAATTTCCACCATTAACTGCCGAACTGCAGTTCAGAGATGTAACGGTGCCTGCCAAAGCATTGGTGGTGATTAAAAGTGTACAACTTTGCCCACCAATATTCAAGGCAAAACTGGCACTTCCACTGTTCGCAGGAGTTCCGCTGATAACATAATTTAAACTTCCTGACCCACTGGCGAAGGTGCCTGATGTTAACGTTGCAGTTAGGCCGGTAACTCCGGTTGAACTTACGGTTTGTCCATTGTGGGTTCCTCCGTTTGCTCCTGTATAAGGAACACTGCTGCTAACACCATTTGCAGGCTGGCCTGAAGTTAGTGTGCCCTGATTTACGGATCCTGCACAGTTAAGTGAGGTGATGCTTCCTGCAGGAAGATTCACTGGAATATTCAACGTGCAAGTCTGACCACCAATATTCAAAGCAAAGCTTGCGGTTCCGGCGTTCGCAGGGGTTCCGGTGATAACATAATTTAAAGTTCCGGACCCACTGGCGAAACTACCTGAAGTTAACGTTGCGGTTAAGCCGCTAACTCCGGTTGAATTTACAGTCTGTCCATTGTGGGGCCCTCCGTTTCCTCCGTTGTATGGAACACTGCTACTAACGCCATTTGCGGATACACCTGCCAATAACGTACCTACATTGGTAGCGTTGGCACAATCAAGTGCGTTGAGCCTGCCGGGACAAGTTCCGCCGTAAGTCCAAACAGGAACACCATTGCAGCTGGTTAAAATCTGCCCATCCAATCCACCGGTGGGTGCCCCATTGTTTGAATAAAAAGCATAGGGAACACTCAACAACTCACTGGTTCCTGTAATCGAATAGTTTGTTCCGCCGCTAATATCTGTCTCCGATTTAAGGAAAAATGGTCCGGTAGACCAGTTGATAGAAGAAAACTGTCCTGTTACCACTGTGCCTGCGCCAACCTCCAGACTTACCATTCCGTCGGAATTAGTTGTGGGGTTGTGGGTTTCTACATATACAGCAGCGCCATTGATTTGACCCTGCAAAATGCTAATGCGCATGCCTACGTTTTGATTTGCAACAGGATTGCCTTGTGCATTCTCAATAATAGCCTGATAACTCATTTTTTGAGGAGCTTGCGCACAGGACTGTTCAATTTGAAAACTGAATACAAGTAACAACGACAGCAGAGAACAGAAATAGAGGGTAGTGGTTTTCATTCCGATAAAAGATTGAAAAAGTCGAAAAATCTAGACGAAATTATAAAATTCTAACTCCCTCTGTTGGCCATAACAAAAAATTAAGAAATCAGAAAGGGTGAACCTATACGGAGTGATAATGGCAGATAAGAAATCCATGAATTGATGGACCATGCAGATGCCTCTCCCGATTGAAAATCAGGAATAATAAAGTGCCCTACTTCTTGAAAATGTTTCTTCTTCCTTCAGAGTCAACATCAATCACTTTATATCCCAAAGCAGGCAAACGGTCAAAATAATTATTTTTATCTCCAACAATTACAATGACCATTTTTTGATACGGGAGGAGTTCCTTTGCTAACAAATCAATTTCCGATTTCTGCATTTTCTCCAATATTTTTTTCTGCTTCATGGTATAGTCGGCATCAAGACCGAACTCAACAATTCTTTTTACAAAACCAACTTTCTGGGCGGGAGTCTCATAACGTAGTGCATCTGCTGCTGTAAGGCTATTCTTTGTGTATGATAATTCCTCTGCCGATATTCCGGCTTCTGAATAGTGTTTCATTTCTTTAAAAAACTCAACAATGGCGCTATCGGTTGCACTTGCTCTCACCCCTGCAGAAGCGGAGAACGGACCCGGATATTGACCACCGCTGAACGAAGTTCGTGCTCCATAGGTGTATCCTTTATCTTCCCTTAGATTAAGGTTAATTCTGCTATTAAAAGTTCCCCCTAAAGCAAAATTCATCACTGTTGCGTTGAAAAATTTTCCTGTTGCATCCCAGGGCAAGGCAACATATCCAATTCTTATTTCACTTTGCGCGGCCTTATCTTTATTCACATGATAAATGACCGACTCAGAAATAACCGGAGCTGCTGGTGGGGGAGTTAACTGAAGATCACGCTTTACCCATTTACTCATTTGATGGAGACGGGAAAGAACATCTTTGCGCGTTAAGGGACCAACAAAAGAAATACTGGATACTTCAGGAGCGAAATACCGGGCATAATGAATCCTCACATCATCTACCGTTATGCGTTCAACGCTCTCCGATGTTCCGGCAACGGGCCAACCAAAAATATGATTCTCCCCATAAAGAATTTTATTGAAAACATTGTTGGCAACAATGGTTGCCTGACTTTTTTGACTTAGAAGATTTTGGAGTTGTCTGTTCTTCACCCTGTCAAAATCATCAACATAAAGCCTGGGCTTAAAAACGGCCTCCATAAATAAACTCAGAGCAGTGTCGACTTTAGAAAGCGGAACGGTTAACATAATCTGTATGTCTGTCTGGGATGTACTGACTGAAAAATTAGCACCAATCTGATTAAACGCCTCAGCGAGCTGTTCGCCTGAACGAAGTTCGGTAGACTCTTTCAGCATTTCGCCCATGAGGAAACAAAGGCCCGATTTTTCGATAGGGTCAGTCATGTGACCTCCGTTGACTGTTAGCTGAAAGGAGACCAAGGGTGACTCATCTGCAAATGCCCCGGCTAATTTTAAACCATTTGAAA
>JBIIMV010000057.1:0-6971 GCA_044337805.1 Bacteroidia bacterium | reverse complement strand
GGAACGCAGCATGCGTCCGCGCTCATGAAAGGTCATCTTTCTCAAAGCCGGACCGCCGGTTTTTCTTCCGTATTCCAGCACAGCGGCGAAATCAATGCCTTTGCTGCTTGCCTTTCCCAATGACTCTCCGTTGAGGGCATTGAAAAGTGTTTGTCCATCTCCTTCGCCGCTGACCCATGCACCGGCTACGTAGTTTTGAAATGTGTTCATGTCGTGATGTTAAGGCGAAATTACCTCGAATTGTTCGATTTTACTCTCGTACAGGCTATCAATTGGTCAAAAAATACCCCTGTGGGCTGATGGTATACCAGAATGGTATAGTCGTTTTCTGTTTCCCAGCGGGAGCCTTCCAGCTGGGTCTCTTCAGGAATCTGCTTCCCATATGGCAGAAACATGTATTGATAGTTATAATAACCTTGCTTAAGAAAGGCTTTGCAGGTATAGCCGGGCAGGTTTTCATCGTATTGCATTTTGTAGGTCGGCAAACATTTAAAATCACTGAATTTACCCCAGATATAAGCATCGCCGCCCGGAACCGGTGTTTCGCTTCTTAAATAGAAATGCACCCATACATAGTCTGCATCAAGTCCGGGATCGTTGCATGGCATGCACCGCACCACATAGCTTCCATTGATATCCTGCTCCACTACATACCTCTTGCCGTTTCGCTTCTCCTCTGTCAGTAAATGGATATGGGTGAGTTTGGCCTGGTCGCTCTCTTTATAGTTTACTCGTCCTGCCTGTAAATTCTGCAGGTTCCTGCTTTCAAAATAACGAAACTCCCGCCCTCCGTTGAAGGTGTTTTTGTCATCATACTCATAGTCGAGTCGGTTGCCGTTTACAAAAACCGGTCTTAGTCCGTTTACTGCATTGTCCCAACGGTTGTTCTGCATGATCACCACTTTTAGTTCCCGGTAAGGATCTGCAATACGGTAATCTCCTCCGTCGATGGTAAAGTCAACTTCTTGCTTTGTTAACCTGTCTTCTATACTGCTGGCCTGATGCACCCGTATTTGTACGGCAAGTTTTTCGTCAAGTATCAGCATACGTCTTGTAAATGCAGGATGATCAGGGTCGCCTTCCGGGAATACTTTCAGCAGATAATTCCCCGACTTTTTTGGCTTTAATACCTGGGTGGGAAATTCCAGTTTGTAATGAACGTAATGCTGGAAGGTACTGAATGAGGTGCGGTAGCTTGCAATGGCTTCTTCGGTGTAGCCTTCGATATATTCCGATGGCGACATGTTCGTGGGTTGCCAGGTGGCATCGCAGTGGATAAGGGTATACCAATAAGACGGACTTTCTTCACCAATGACGTCGAATTCCAGCACCATAAGTTCCGGGTCGTTGAGCCTGATTACCGGAAATCCCTGCTCAACTCCTGCCGGATGCAATAAAATCGTTCGTATTTGTTCATCGAATACCTGATCTTCATATTTCAGGTAGTTGCCGCCCGCATAATCATCTTCCTGGGCTATTGCCATAATTGTTGAAAGCCAGAAAATGATGGTCGTCAGTCTTCTCATTCCCTGGGTTTTGTAAGCATTTTTATGATCGGTAAATTCATTGGATTTCCATTCATTCCCTTAATGTTGTGATGCACAAAGAAAACTGCTTCGTCATAATACAAGGGTATTACCGGCATCTCTTCGTTCAGAATTTTCTCAATTTCAAGATAAAGTGTTTTTCTTGTTTTATCGTCTCCTGCGCTCAGTGCTGACTGATAAAGTGAATCTATGCGTTGGTCTTTTATTCCACTGTAATTTGGTCCTGCCGGTGCGGTATTGGAACCCACAAACAACAAATAAAAATTTTCGTCATCTGAGTAATCTGCCACCCAGCTTTTGCGAAACAACATTGCTTGTCCTTTACCCGTTCGTTCGGCATTCACCGCCGCCGGAGCAATTTCTACTTTCACCGGTATGCCTGCCTCTGCCCAGTCGTGTTGCAGAAACTCTGCCAGTTCCTGGTTTGCAGGTGAGGTCAATAAACTAATTTCAGGCAGCCCCTTACCACCCGGAAAACCTGCCTCAGCAAGCAGACCAAGCACTTTGCTTCGGTCTTCATCCCTTGTTTGCAAATCTTCATGATATCCCTTGCTTCCTTTCGGCAGAAAGCCATGCACGGCAGGAATACCGATTCCTTTTCGTAGATATTTTATCATGGCCTTGCGGCGAATGGCATGGCTCATGGCCTGTCGCACGCGTTTATCGCGGTACGCTTTCGGCAGGATATCAAGTCGAAAGCCCAGGTAGTCCGTTTTAAGATAGGGCCTGCGTACCATGCGTATCTTTCTTGCATAATCAGGTTTAAGTCCGCCTTCATTATCCAGGATTTCATCTTTAAAGCTCCCGTCTATGCCCGAAATAAAATCGAACTTGCCCCGCATAAATTCCAGAAATGCCGCCTGACGATCTTTGAGAAATGAGATGGCAATGGCATCGGGCCTTTGCTGATACCCCTGAAAATACTTTTCCGTTTTTCTAAGAACCAGTTTTTCTCCTTCTGCCCAATAAGCCATCGCATACGGACCCGTGCCAACCGGATGTTGTCCGAATTGTTCCCCGTAGTGTTCAATGGCTTCGCGGGGTACCACAGAACAATAGGGGTTGGCGAGCAGGCTGAGAAACGGACTAAATGGCTTGTCAAGATGAATAATCAGGGAATCATCACGAATCACTTCAATCATAAGTTTTCCGGCATCGTCTCTTTTTACAGATTGCATCACCCACTGTCCCGGTGAGTTTTCTGCTGCTAACCTTTGCATAGAGTAGGCAACATCCTCGGCGCTCATCTTTCTGCCTTTTCCTCCCCGGAAACAGGGATTGTCATGAAAGAACACATCCTTCCTCAGACGAAAGTGCCATTTCGTGTTCGTGCTGTCAGTGCTCCAGCTCTCAGCAAGGCAGGGAACGGGATTCAGCATAGAGTCCGTTTCCAGAAGGGCATTGAAAACCTGAGAGATGGCCCAGATATTCTCCACCCTTGAGGAGGCAAGCGGGTCTAAACTCTGTATGCCGGCAGACTCATTATACCGAAAAATAGAGAAGCCCTCTGTGCTGCTGCGGGTACAGGATACCTGAATGATAGCCAGGCAAATCGCAATCAGGGAAGCATGTTTCCTCACAGGGCGAAGATAATCGTTGATGCCCTAATCTGTGCCGCTTTTATTCAGATGTTTTTCTTATTTTTGTATGTTAGAATTAGTGTGAAGACTGTTGCTTTCCATACCCTCGGTTGTAAATTAAATTTCTCCGAAACATCAACTCTTGCCAGATCATTTAAAATACATGGTTTCGATGAGGTGGCGTTTCCCGGACCTGCCGATGTGGTCGTCATCAATACCTGCTCGGTAACAGAAAATGCCGATAAAGAATGCAAAGCCTTAATCAGGAAGGTTAACAGGGTATCCCCTGATGCTTTTCTTGCACTCATCGGTTGCTATGCTCAGCTCAGGCCTCAGGAGATTGCAGCCTTGCCGGGTGTTGATCTCGTTCTTGGGGCAAGCGAGAAATTCCGTCTGCTGCATCACGTAAAGAGTGCTGCTAAACAAGACGGAGTATCGGTGCATGCCTGTGAAATTCATGAGGCAAACAGCTTCGAAAGTGCCTGGTCGCAGGGCAGTCGCACACGCACCTTCCTGAAGGTACAAGATGGCTGTGATTATCCTTGTTCCTATTGCACCATTCCCCTTGCAAGAGGTATCAGTCGCAGCGATACAGTTGAAAATATCATTGCCAGGTCTTATGAAATAGCTGAAAACGGCGCCATGGAGATTGTTCTCACGGGTGTCAACATAGGTGATTTCGGCAGGGGTGAACATGGCAACAAAAAGCACGACCACACTTTCCTGCAACTTCTTGAGCAGATTGAACTGAGAGGTGCAAAGCTCCGTTACCGAATTTCAAGTATTGAACCTAACCTTTTATCAGAAGAGATTATTTCACTGGTAGCGGCTTCCGAAAAGTTCATGCCGCATTTTCATATGCCTTTGCAAAGCGGTTCAGATAGAATACTCGGACTCATGCGGCGCAGATACCGTACCGACCTCTATCGCTCCCGCACCGAACTAATCAGAAAGCTGATTCCGGATGCCTCCATCGGAGTTGATGTTATCAGTGGATTCCCAGGTGAAACAGAAACCCACTTTGAGGAAACGCACTCATTTATCTCTCAGATTCCGGTTTCATACCTTCATGCATTTACGTATTCTGAAAGAGCCAATACACCTGCCGCAGAGATGCAAGGCAAAGTGCCTTCAGATATCAGGGTGCGGCGTACCAATATACTCAGAGCGCTTTCGGCTATTAAGCAGGAAGAATTTTATGCATCCTCTAATGGAAAAGAGGCCGAAGTGCTATGGGAAACAGAAAATAAAGATGGATTTATGCTCGGTTACACCCCGAACTATATTCGTGTTATTGCTCCGTTTGATTCAGTTCTTGTAAACACAAAACAAATCGTTAAACTTAAATTCAGTAAAGCCTCAGATATCATGAAAATTGAATTTGCAGGTGAAGCTACTTCCGTTTGATTTATGGGTTTATTCTCGTTCATAAAAAAGTCATTAGGCGTTAATAAACGCAGTGGTCGTTATGGTAGTAACAATTATTACAGCTACAGCAGCAATCGCTCACGGTTAAGTCCGCTGAACTATTTTGCCAAGATGGAAGAGAAGGTGTTGAGCTTTAATCCTGAAGCTTCCTTCCTCTCCGACATTCCGGTTCAGCAGGTGAATCGCTTCATGGGCCTCAGGAATGAAAAGGAAATCATCGGCGCAATGGGCAATCCGGTGATAAAAACAGAGCATGAAGACCTGGGGCATATTTTCGTAAGTCTTAAATATAATATTTCTATTTACGACTACGAAGTAAGGCTTTTCTTCCTGCTCATCGATAACCATGTTTGTGGTTTTGTTTATGAATTCAAGGAGGTTTTTTCTCAAAAGAACAATAAGCTGGAGCTCATCTACCGCTCTATCTTCAACAACTATCTTGCAGGAGGCGTATATAAAGCCGAAGAGTTTATAGACAAGGCACTAAGCTCAGCTTGTACCATACACGACAAGGAGGGAAGTATCATTTCTATTTCTTCTACTGTACTTCTCACGCTCTACTACATCAACGATTCTTCTAAACTAAAATCCTTGTTCGCATCACTTCGAAATAAGAAGGACAACAGTGAGCGGGAAATTGAAGAAACACGTCTTAACCTGCTCAAGGAAAATTTGTAATTATTTTATCTGTATTTGTATTTATGCCTCAAGACAATGAATTTACGGTATCAGGCGGTTCCGGACGTCTGAAAAAAAAGAAAAGGATGAAAATGAGAAAGAAACGACCTTTTTTCTCGAAAAAAAGGTTGTGGAAGTTCATTTTTAATCCTGTTTCAGTGCTGATTCTGATTGGGCTCCTTGCAGCGCTGACCTATTTTTCATTGCCTGAAAATAGACCTGTACAAGGTAAATTTAAAGTCAGAACTGACAACAAAACGAAAGAAGCCAACCAACAACTTTCTGAAACCGACGTCTATTAATGTAATTCCAGGAAGTCCTTACCCTTTTCCATGTACGCAACGCTTTCTGATCTGCTCAAAGATCTTTTCGGTATAAACCTTCCCCTTCCTGTTCAAACTTTTGGTCTTTTTGTCGGTATCGCCTTTTTGGTGGCGATGTGGCTGGGTGGTTTGGAACTATCCAGAAAGCATCGTCTCGGTCTTCTTCCCGATATGAGTCGTAAGGTCAGGCATGGCGAAAAACCCTCTTTCGGCAACATCTGGCTTTCTGTCCTTACCGGCTTTTTAGTAGGCTTTAAAATAGTTTTTCTCTTTCTGAATTATTCCCGGTTCTCCGCCGACCCTCAATCCATGATTCTCTCTCTGGAGGGCTCATGGCCCGGTGCCATGCTCGGTGCAGCGGCCTTCGGCTTCTTTAAGTTTCGCGATCTCAAAAAGCATCAATTGCCCGAACCTATCTGGAAAGATCAAATAATACACCCTGCCGACCTGATGGGTAACATCGTTGTTATTTCTGCAATAGGTGGATTTCTGGGAGCCAAGATTTTTCATAACCTCGAAAATCCCATTGAATTTTTTGATGATCCTATCGGTTCTCTGCTTTCTTTCAGCGGACTCACCATGTATGGTGGTTTAATTCTTTCCACCTTCGGCATATACTGGTATTGTAAGCGTAACAAGATATCTTTCTGGGTGGTGGCAGACGCACTCGCTCCTACGGTCATGATTGCCTATGCAATCGGCCGTATCGGTTGCCATCTTTCCGGTGATGGGGATTGGGGTATTGTCAATAATCTTCCTGCTCCTTCTTATGTTCCATCCTGGTTGTGGAGCTTCGATTACCCTCACAATGTTATTAACGATGGAGTGCCCATTCCCGGTTGTGCAGGCAGGCATTGCTACCACTTGCCGCAACCGGTTTTTCCAACCCCGCTTTATGAGAGTATCGCCTGCTCGGTCTTGTTTTTTATTTTATGGTCTTTCAGAACAAAATGGAAACAGACAGGATTAATGTTCGGTGTTTATCTTGTGCTTAATGGCTTTGAACGTTTCTCCATTGAGCTTATCCGCGTAAACGAGAAATATCATGTCGGTAGTTTTTCCTTTACCCAGGCCGAACTTATTGCCGTGCTGCTCGTTATTTCCGGACTTATCATCATTAGAAAAGCACGATCATCCTATTTTGATCCTCATCATGTCTCAACCTGACCTTCAAGCGCTCTGCGTTCAAACCTGTGAAATAGCAAAAAAAGCAGGAAAGTTTATCAGCGAGGCAAAAGGAACCCTGCTTCACTCTCAAATTGAAACAAAGGGTATGAATGATTTCGTTACCCGTGTTGATAAAGAATCAGAGTGGCTGATTGTTTCTGCTTTGCAACAGCTATTTCCCGGCAGCGATTTTCTGGCTGAGGAACAATCTGCGGTTCGCTCAGGCGCCGAATATACCTGGATCATTG
>JBIIMV010000056.1:0-6998 GCA_044337805.1 Bacteroidia bacterium | reverse complement strand
AACTTATGGTAATCGGAAGAGGAGGGTTTGAGTTGGGAACTACCGCGATATTTGCAGCACCTCCGGGAAATCCCGGAGGACTGGCAAAAGGGCCTGTGATTCCCGGTCCACTGATAAAAAAAGCAAAAACATCGTTGAAGGACGTGTTGATGAAGGTTTGATATTCATCTGAAGCGAAAATATATTTGAATCTAACGGTATCTGAGGCAGGTACGAAATCAAACTCAAGAATCGCTGCATCCTCTGTGGCACCTACAACAAAAGCTTGCCCAATGAGTGGAGGAACAGAATTTGCAACTGTGAGAAGGTCGGGATCGCTGCCTCCGGGGGGCATAAGCCCGCCAACAAAACCAGGTTCTATCTCCATAACATCTCCGGTGGCAAGAACAATTCCTGAATCTAAGCCTAAGTTTGAGTTAACACCATTAAAATAACCCAACTGAATATTAGCACCGGCTGCAGGGGTGAAAGAAATATTGCTTGCTGTAACTCCATTTCCAAGCAATATATTCGTAACGAGCTGGGTAGGGTTGTATGTGGTATTGTCAATTAATATCTGCGCTCTGCTGCAAAGACAGCAGATAGAGAGCAGTAATAAAAACAATAACCTTTGAATCATTAATGTAAAGTTAAGAAAAAAGAATAACAATTAAGTCAATTTTGTTCTTCTGAGCAGCCGGATTATGTGCCATTAAGGCTAACATCCTGATCAAATTCAACAGGTACTTTCCTGCTAATGCCCCATTTTTTTACCTCAATCCATCCTTTACAGGAGCATCTGATTTTTTTCTTGAATGCAAGATTTACCATAGAGGCAATCCCGCCGGAAAGCAAATCAGAGTAACTCGCCTCTACCCTGAAGGTATAAGATTGTGCGCTTCTTCTTTTAATCAGATATTCGTCTTTTAGCTTTACTTGTCCGATTGAAACCTGATTCAGCATGATATCAAGTTTCGCATCGCTGATTCTGAATCTGTAAATTGTATTGTTTTCTATCAATGCGGCAATGTCAAGGCTTATTCCTTCCTTGCTGATGTTATTGAATTTTACATTCTCAATCTTTCTGAGTGCAACCGGATCTTCTTTTATACATGAACTAAGAATGCCCAGCAGAAGGATGCTGAAAAAGCAAATAATCTTCCTTCCTGGCAAAAAAATATCAGGCCTGACAACTTGAAAAAAAGCCGAAGGCAGCTTCTTCACTATTGTGGTGAAAGCCGCCGAAATCATTTCCGGGGTTTTCATCTCTACCCATTTCACTGCAGATAACATAGGACGCATTTTTACCATAACGATCAAAATGTTCTTTTAATTTTTCATGAACCCATTTTTCTGCTTTTTTGAGGGCATCAAAATAGGCTTCTGTGCTGTAATGCCCTACTTCAAGTCCGTCAAAATAAAACAATGTAACTGAGCCTTCTTTGAGTATTAGGGGTTCATGAAAACACTGTTCCCGGAGCATACTGCTGGACTTTTCCGGTTCACGGAAGCCAAGATGTCTCAACATTCCACTGAGTTTGTCCAGATGGTTGTTTTCTTTCGAAAAATTAAAAAATTCAGTTTTCCGCAACGGCAGGATTTTCTCACTGCTTGAATTTTTTTTCGCTGTGTTGTCTGGCTCAGATCCGGGAGCTGAAACAATCCATCCTGATTGCAGAGCATCGGATTTTCTTACGCCCGAAATACACATAACCAAAGTGTTTTTGGTGGCTGACAAGTAATGAATGCCTCCGGTTAAAAAGCCTGCTGCACCCGCCAATCCTGCCCCGACAAAAAAACGCCTGTTCATTTTCCTGCTTTCATTTGCAGTTCTGTGAAATTCCTGAAAAACAAGGGAATTGTTTCAATTCCTTTGTAAAAATTGAACAATCCGTAATGTTCGTTTGGCGAATGTATGGCATCGGAGTCTAGTCCAAATCCCATCAAAACTGATTTTAGTCCAAGCACTTTCTCGAACAAAGCAACAATGGGTATGCTGCCACCTCCGCGTGTGGGAATGGGTTTCTTGCCAAATGTTTCTTCCATGGCTGCACTCGCCGCCCTGAAGGCAATTGAGTCGGTTGGTGTTACAACAGGCTCCCCTCCATGATGGGTGGTAACCTTCACTTTTACAGAGGCAGGTGCAATTGACTCGAAATGCTTGGTGAATAAGGCTGCAATTTTTTCTGAGCTTTGGTTGGGTACCAGACGCATAGATATCTTCGCGTTGGCTTTGGATGGTAAAACTGTTTTTGCTCCTTCTCCGGTATATCCGCCCCAAATCCCGTTTACATCCAGGGTGGGTCTTATGGCGGTTCTTTCCAGTGTAGTATAACCATATTCTCCGTGCACATCTCCAATACTTAAATCCTTTTTATAATCTTCAAGTTTGAATGGAGCCTTATTGAGTTCGTCCCGCTCTGTTAGGCTCAACACCTGAACATCATCGTAAAATCCGGGAATGGTAATATGGTTGTTACTATCTTTCAATGAAGCAATTATTTCACAGAGAATATTAATCGGATTTCCCACAGCTCCTCCATAAACACCCGAGTGCAAATCTCTTGAAGGACCGGTTACCTCAACTTCCATGTAGGCAAGCCCTCGCAGCCCGCAGTCAATGGAGGGGGTGTCGTTGGCGATGATGGATGTATCTGAAATGAGTATCACATCGGCCTTCAGACGTTCTTTATGGTCGATCAGGAATTTTCCAAGGTTATCGGAACCAACTTCTTCTTCTCCTTCAATCATGAATTTTACGTTGCACGGAAGAGTGTCAGTTTTTATCATCAGCTCCAGAGCCTTTACGTGCATGAAGGTTTGCCCTTTATCATCGCAGGCGCCGCGGGCGTAAACTTTTCCGTCTTTTATTACAGGCTCAAATGGTGGACTCGTCCATAAATCAATTGGGTCCGGAGGTTGTACATCATAATGGCCATAGACCAGAATGGTGGGCAAGCCGGTGCCTTTGATTTTCTCTCCATACACAATAGGATGACCTGCCGTTTCTACCAATTCCGCGCTGTCAGCACCTGCCGCAAGCAGTGATGCCTTGACGGCTTCTGCCATTTTCCTCACCTCTCCCTTGTAAGCAGGGTCTGCACTTACTGATGGTATGCGCAAGAGCGCAAGTAGTTCCTCCAAAAAACGGTCTTTATTGGCCTCGAGATATTGTTGTTGATTGCTCATGTTATTTATTTTCAGGGTAAAGATAAATGAATTGACTCTAAGGCTCCTACACAGCTTATTGTTTTTAGTTTTCTTTACCCTTCAGTTTCAAAAAAACGGTCTGAAAAGTTTACCAGATAAACTTTTTCGATAGCACGTGTAAATGAGGTGTATAACCACCTGAGAAATTGGCCATCCATCATATCCTCAGTCAGAAATCCCTGATCAATAAAAATGGCAGGCCATTGTCCGCCTTGGGCCTTATGCGTGGTTATTGCCCATGCATACTTGACTTGCAATGCCTGAAACCATGGATCCTTTTTTATGGCTGATGTCCGCTCTTTTTTGTCGGTATGTCCCTCATACGCCTGCGAAACTGCTTTGTACAGCCTGGCAGAAAGGTGCTGCGGCAGTGCTGTGGTTTCTGATAGTAGCGCATCTGTGTTCAACTTGACCTGTATCTCCGGATTTCCTGAATATTCTGCCATACGGATAAGGCCATCACAATAATGAAGTCCGTATTGCTCGGTGTCCTGATTCCTTACACGAACAAGTTCAATAATGTCTCCGTTGGCAAGAAAACCATCAAGGTCGTTCTCCTGACACCAGAAGTAATTGTTTTTTACAACCATCAATCTGTCTCCACCGGCCAGTTCGCCTTCCAGATAGCGTATCCTTGTTCTTACCTGTTGGTTGAATGCAATGGTTCGTTTGTTAGACCTGCAAAGAATCATCACACCATCGTCTCCATACTTGCGGTATGCATTCTCGAGCTCATCGGGCAAATCGGCCCCGTTTACTCTTACAACATCTGTACAACCTTCAATATCCAGTTTTGGAAATATGATTGGCCCTTTTTTCTTGTCCAGTTGCTCCCTGATAAGTGTTGCATTGTGTAAAATGCCTGATTCACTTTTCTGCCTGACTACTTTTTTTAGCTCGGCGGTGATTGCCGAAATACCAAATTCCTGTTTTAGAAAATCTTTGCTGAGGGCAGGACTAAAATCCTGACCAACCGGAGGCAACTGAGCTCCGTCGCCAACCAAAATTAACTTACACCTGTTTCCGCTTGCTGTGAACTCCAGTAAATCTTCGAGTACATTTCTTTCAAATGGATTTTCAGGATTGATTTGATGATTTATGAGCCCTGCTTCATCAACAATGATGAGGGTCTCACTCATCAAATTTGGTGCAGGAACAAACCTGAAGCTCCCATCCTCCGACCGTTTATTAAAATAAATCCGTCGGTGAATCGTACTTGCCTGTTGGCCGGAAAATCCGGATAGTACTTTGGCTGCCCTACCGGTCGGTGCCATTATGAGCGTCTTTATCCTCGTTTTTGACAATGCTTTTATCAAGGCGGCCACAAGTGTGGTTTTCCCCGTTCCGGCATATCCCTTGAGAACAAATATTTCGTCGGGCTGCGAATAGGCCAGAAAATGACTCAGCTTGTGCAAGGCATCGTTTTGGTCTGCAGTTGGCTCAGGACCAAACTCCTGAAGTATCAGTTTATAATAAGGACTGTTGTTTTCAGGCATCTTCTGCTTCAAAGTTAGGGCCTCAATTCCTTTTTTCCCTAAATAAGGATAAATTTGTGTCCTAAATTGAAAATCATTATTCCATGGCATTTGATCTTGATATGATCGCGACGGTTTACAACCGTTATGCAGAGAGAGTTCAGGCGGCAAGAAAAGCACTCAACCGCCCTTTAACATTGACCGAAAAAATCCTTTACGCTCACCTTGATGCTGGATTGGCTTCCGAAGCTTTTGATCGCGGTGTATCATATGTCGATTTTCGTCCTGATCGTGTTGCCATGCAGGATGCCACCGCTCAAATGGCACTGCTGCAGTTCATGCAGGCAGGCAGGAAGAAAGTTGCGGTTCCCTCCACTGTGCATTGCGATCACCTGATTCAGGCCAAAGACGGTGCCGCAGCGGACCTGAATTCAGCACTTGACAAGAACAAAGAGGTTTTCGATTTCCTCGCCTCAGTCTCTAACAAATACGGCATTGGCTTCTGGAAGCCCGGTGCAGGAATCATCCATCAGGTTATCCTCGAAAATTACGCATTTCCGGGTGGTATGATGATTGGAACTGACTCACACACAGTGAACGCAGGCGGGCTTGGAATGATTGCTATTGGCGTCGGAGGTGCGGATGCATGTGACGTCATGGCGGGGCTGCCCTGGGAACTGAAATTTCCCAAATTAATTGGTGTGAAACTCACGGGTAAAATGAGTGGATGGACTTCCGCCAAAGATGTCATCCTGAAGGTTGCCGGTATCCTCACCGTAAAAGGCGGAACAGACAAAATTGTAGAATACTTCGGACCAGGGGCTGAGTCAATTTCCTGCACCGGTAAAGGCACTATTTGCAACATGGGTGCTGAAATCGGCGCAACCACCTCCATCTTCAGCTACGATAAAAAAATGGCGGATTACCTGAGAGGAACCAAAAGATCGGATATCGCCGAAATGGCAGATAAAATTGCCGCCCACCTGCAAGGCGATGAGGAGGTTTACAACAACCCTTCTGCTTACTTTGATGAAGTTATTGAAATAAATCTCAGCGAACTTGAGCCTCATATCAATGGGCCTTTCACACCCGATCTGGCTTGGCCGCTTTCTCGCTTTGCCCAGGCAGTGAAAGAAAACGGATGGCCGGCAAAACTTGAGGTTGGTCTCATCGGAAGTTGTACTAATTCATCCTATGAAGATATTTCAAGGGCAGCCTCCGTTGCTGATCAGGCTGTTTCAAAAGGATTAAAGGCCAAAGCAGAGTATACCATCACACCGGGATCCGAAATGGTGCGTTATACAGTCGCAAGAGATGGATTCATTGATACCTTCGGTAAAATCGGTGGCGTCGTTCTCGCAAATGCCTGTGGTCCTTGTATCGGACAGTGGGCAAGACACTCTGATGATCCTGAAAAACGAAATTCCATCATCACTTCTTTCAACCGAAACTTCAAGGCAAGAAATGATGGCAACCCCAATACCCACGCATTTGTAGCCTCCCCTGAAATTGTGACGGCTTTCGCGATTTCCGGTGACCTTACCTTTAATCCCATCACTGATTTCCTTATTAACGAAAAAGGGGAGAAGGTGAAACTTGATGAACCCTCGGGTCCTGAACTTCCTGCCAAAGGTTTCGACGTTGCAGATGCCGGTTACCAGGCTCCGGCAGAAGATGGTTCCATGGTTGAAGTAAAAGTTAAACCCGACTCGGATCGTCTTCAGCTTCTTGCCCCATTTGGTGCATGGGAAGGCCTCGACCTAAGTGGCTTGAGACTTCTGATTAAAGCCAAAGGAAAATGTACTACTGATCATATTTCAATGGCCGGTCCCTGGCTTAAATACCGCGGACATCTTGATAATATCTCCAACAACCTTCTTATTGGAGCAACAAATGCATTTAATGAAAAGAGTAATTCTGTAAAAAATCATCTTAATGGCACCTATGATGCTGTTCCTGCGGTTCAACGTGCCTACAAGGCCGCTGGCATTGGCTCCATCGTGGTTGGTGATGAAAATTATGGTGAAGGCTCCTCCCGCGAACATGCTGCCATGGAACCCAGACACCTCGGCGTTAGAGCAGTTCTCGTAAAGTCTTTCGCCAGAATTCACGAAACAAATCTCAAAAAACAGGGTATGCTCGCCCTAACGTTTTCCAACAAGGCGGATTATGATAAAATTAAGGAAGACGATCTCATCGATGTAATGGGTCTTACGTCTTTCGCACCCGGTGTTCCCCTTCATGTGATGCTCAATCATGCCGATGGTTCAACCGAAAAATTTCAGGTGAATCATTCCTACAATGAACAACAGATTGAATGGTTCAAGGCAGGAG
>JBIIMV010000175.1:0-4402 GCA_044337805.1 Bacteroidia bacterium | reverse complement strand
AGGGGTATAATTTTTAACCGATGCTTCGTCCAGTTTACCATCGTTGAAGGTTTTTTCAGATATAAGCCCACCTGAGGCGTTGTATTCTTTTATAACGCCCGACTCCTTCCCCTCGGTCCATTCACCTTCGATCATGGTATTTCCGTTTTCATGGAAATATTTCTGCAAACCTGTTCGCTTGCCAGATTCATCAAAATTAAAATCGTAGAAAGGTTTACCACTTTCATAGTAATACTTGTACTTGCCTGTCCAGTCGCCATTTTTCCAAACCCCTTCCTCCATGAGAATTCCATTTTCATAGTAATTTTTACAGAAGGCAGATTTGTCGTCGCGATAGGTCATTTCAGATTTTACACGACCGGAGCAATAAAAATACTTCCAGGTACCTACCTTTCGGTTATCCCGGTAACGACCTTCCTCAACTTTTTGTTCGGCAGGGCAAGGATTTGCGTCCAGCATTTCAGCACGAACAATCCAGAAACCCTGTTTCCATCCATTGCCGTCTTCGCGGTTAAGCGTATCAGACTGAGCGTTTGCGATGAGAGTAAGGCTCAGGGGAAGTGAAAATAAAAAAATCAGGTATCTTCGGAGCATATGACAAAGATAGAAATAGCTGATAAAAGAGCCTCTTCTTTGCTTATGTGTATTTTCGCGGGGATGCACCATTGTAAGAAGCTATTTACGGTTATCATTTCATTGCTTGGATTTTTGAGTGCGGAGGCTCAATTCAGCGGCCTTGCCTTTGATCATTATGGGATAAATGAAGGCCTTTCACAAAGTACTGTGAATGTTTTGGTGCAGGATACCACCGGATTTATCTGGGCAGGCACGCAAGACGGATTAAACCGTTTTGATGGCAAGCGTTTCAAGGTATACAAAGAAGGCAGCGGATTACCCGAGTCGAGTTCAAATTTCATAAACTGCCTTTCAATCAGTGGCGGCGAGATTTGGGCAGGCACAGAAGATGGGCTATTGAAATACGATGCTGCCCTCGACTGCTTCAGGCAAATTTCACTGAACGGCAGCCAAAGAGAGGGCATTTTATCCATTAGTGCTGCCGAGGAGGGGGTTCTGGTTTCCACCTCCGGAGGGACCTTGTATCTTATCAAAACAGGGAGCAACGTACCGCAGAAACTCCCTTCAATTTCTCCCAATCCGCTTCAGCTAGGGCACTGGGGCAGGGGCTTCATTGCGGCAAATGCGGATGGCTTATGGGAATTCACAAATGATGGATTTAAGGCAATGCCCCTTCCGACAGGAGAATTCATTATTAGTCATTTTTTTATTTCAGAGGGAAAAGAAAGGTTCCTTTATGTTTCGGGCTCAAAGGGAATATGGAAGCGAGCAGAAAACGGAAACTGGATAAACGTTTTCGGGATACCTGCCGAGCGGATTTTTTGCGACCGTGCAGGGCATTTATGGTTAAGTTCCGAGCCCGGGCTCGGGCGTTACTCTTTCAAAACAGGGAAAACAGATTGGTACAGGTACAGTCCGCTTAATCCACGCGGACTCAGCAGCAACCGCATACAAACCATACTGGAAGACAAGAGCGGCAGCCTGTGGTTTGGTACAGAATCAGGGCTTGACAAACTTGACCAGAACCAAAATGCATTCAGACTTTGGCTACAGAGAAGTAATTTTCAGGATGCCCGCGCCTCTACCAGCGTTTGGTGTATTTATGAGGACCCCGGAAAAATTTTATATGCAGGAACGAACGACGGGTTGTTGAAGATTAAACCGCAACAATCATATCCGGAGTTGATAAAAACCTCATTCGGACAGCAACAGGTTAACCCCCTTCATTGTATTTATTCAGAAGGAAACAAGATTTGGGCAGGAACAGAAAACGGATTATTCATTCTGGAAGCAGGACACAACAAGCTCATCGAAGTCAAACTACCCGCACCCCATAAGGAATGGGCGAAAAGCAAATACATTACCTCCATTATCAGCGACAATAAAGGAAGGATATGGCTTGGGAGCAAGGCAGGGCTTTTGCTTATTTCGGCCGATCGTCGCTCCGCCATAGAAATACCATTTGATCTTTCCGGGAAATCGGGGCTACCTTCCCAAGTTGTAAGGTGTATTTTTCAGGAAGATAATGGCCATATCTGGGTAGGCACCGGTGGGGCAGGCGTATGTATAATTTCAGAAACAGAAGGACGATTTGAATTTCGGAGCATCAAACACGAAAATGGCAAACCCGGACTCAGCGCGAACCAGATAAGATGCATCACCAAAGCCAGCAATGGAGAAATCATGATTGGCAGCTTTGGTGGAGGTGTAGATTTTTTTGATGCTGAAAAAAACAGATGGAAAAATTTCTCTGAAAAAGAGGGCCTTTGCAATAACAGTGTATACGGAATTGTAGAGGGCAAAAAAGGACAGGTTTGGGTGAGCACGAACAACGGAATATCGCGCATAGATTATCAGAGCGGAAGCATCAGAAATTTTTACGAACTGGATGGACTCCAGAGCAATGAATTCAATTCAGGGGCCTACTACAAATCAAAAAGCGGCGAGATATTCTTTGGCGGCATAAATGGATTAAGCAGCTTTTATCCTGAGCAAATCATCCGAAATCAGAAAAAACCGGGTATTGCGCTGACCGGCTTCAGATTGTTTAACCGGGTGCAATATCCGGGAAAGGATTCGGTCCTATCAAAATCGATTTTGTTATCAGACACCATTATACTCTCCTACAAACAAAATTTCTTTTCCATAGAATTTGCTGCGCTGCACTTTACATCACCCGAAAGCAACGAGTATAAATTTAAGATGGAAGGCTTTGACGAAGAGAGCGACCCCATTATTACCCGAGACAATGAAGTACAGTTCACGGGTTTGCCGCCGGGTGAATATCACTTTGAAGTCTGGGCAGGTAATCCCGATGGCCTTTGGAATGAACGGTCCCGAAAACTAATCATTATCATTACTCCTCCATTCTGGAAAACCTGGTGGTTCAGAATAGGACTGAGCCTATTAATCATTTTTGGAGTATCGCGGGCATGGCAATACCGACAGAGAGCGATAAGCAGACAAAGACAAGCACTGGAGCGACAAATCAGAGAGCGAACAGGAAAAATACTTGCTCAAAAGGAAGAGATAGAGACACAAAAAGCTTTGCTGGAAAAAGAGAAAGACAAAACCGACAATTTGTTGCTCAATATTTTGCCGCATGAAACAGCCGAGGAGCTAAAATCAAAAGGCAAGGCTTCGGCAAGAAGTTATAGTCTAGCAACAGTTATGTTTACTGACTTCAGTGGCTTTACGTATTTCGCAGAAAAGATGCGGCCAAAGGAACTAGTGGAGCGGTTAGATTTTTTCTTCGGTAAGTTTGACGAAATCATTGAACGATACAACCTCGAAAAAATCAAGACCATCGGCGATAGTTATATGTGCGTTGGCGGAGTACCCATCAGGAACAAAAGCAATCCGGTTGATGCGGTTCTGGCAGGACTAAAAATCCAAAAGCTCGTAAGAGAAGTACAGACAGAGCTGCCCGAAGAACTACGCTGGCATCTGCGCATAGGCATTAATACCGGAGAATTGATTGCGGGCGTCATAGGAAAAAAAAGATTCGCTTATGATATCTGGGGAGATACCGTGAATATCGCAGCGCGTCTTGAAAGCAGCGGAGAGGAAGGAAAGGTAAACATCTCGAATCGCACATACGAATATGTGAAAGAGTTTTTCGTTTGCGAGAGAAGAGGCAAAGTTAGAGCAAAAAACAAAGGTGAAATAGACATGTTTTTTGTCGAGCGCATCAAGCCGGAGCTCTCTTCAGACAAAGAAGGCATAGAGCCAAATGAGGAGTTTTTGAAAAGGTTGAACACCATTCTGGTTGAGAAGTTCAACTACAAAAAATCAGAGCAGCACATCATAAAGCTTTTAAAAGATAATTTACCACAAGACCTTTATTATCATGGATTGCACCATACCCTTGATGTTGCCAATGCAGCAGAGAAGATTGCTTTATCTGAAGGGGTGGAAGGAGAAGATTTATTCCTTCTTAAGACAGCAGCCTTATTCCATGATGCAGGATTTACCCGTGCCTATTCAAAAAATGAAACCATTGGTGTGATGCTTGCCTCGCAGCACCTGCCGCAGTTCGGTTATAATGAAAAACAGGTAGAAACTATTTCTTCCATCATTATGGCAACAGAAATTCCTCAAAGCCCTAAAACACACCTTGAAGAAATCATGTGCGATGCCGACCTGGATTATCTGGGACGGGATGACTTCCACGAGATTTCGAATCACCTCAAAATGGAATTAATGGCAAGAGGCATTGTGAAAGGCGACCGCCACTGGGATGAAATCCAGGTTTCATTTTTAGAGAAGCATCATTACTTTACCAAATTCTCCAGAGAACATCGTGAGCCTCACAAACAGCAGAGAC
>JBIIMV010000373.1:0-2674 GCA_044337805.1 Bacteroidia bacterium | reverse complement strand
AAATTAAGTGGAGGCTAATAGAAAACGAGTACGGAAACTAAGGTAGTTTCAGAGCGTAAACCTCAAATAGCAAATGGGCTTCCCCATTGCCAGGAATTTTCTTTCGTAATAGGTTTTTACCTGAGTAAGAAGTGGGTGAGCAACTCCGAGGAAACCCTCAGGTTCATGATAAAGGTCATTTGAATGCAGCAAAACAGAGCCATAAGCAGAAGCCATTTCCAACGAAAAAAGATAAAACTCCAGCGAATCGGTCTTAAGATGAATTTCACTGCCGGGCGATAATATGGCCCGGTAACGATCGAGAAAGGCCTTTCCGGTGAGTCTCTTTTTTTCCCTTTTTAATCCCGGCTGAGGGTCCGGGAAAGTAATCCAGATACCATCAATCTCAGAAGGGGCAAAAACACTGTTCAGGTTTTCAATCTTGCAACGAAGGAAGCCGGCATGCTGCAGGTTTTGCTCGCGGGCAGTGAGAGCACCTCTCCAAAGACGGTTGCCTTTTAAATCTACTCCCACAAACAGTTGATCAGGGAAGGCAGAGGCCAGTGCCAAAGTATATTCCCCTTTACCACAACCGAGTTCAAGAATCAGCTTACCCTCACGTTTAAAAAAATCACGCCTCCAGTTCCCTTTGATCTGATGGTCGGGAACAAACTCACCACGCTGTACCTGATGAATAACATTGGGAAATGTTTCAAGTTCAGCAAACTGTCTGATTTTGTATTTCGCCATAGGAGAAGGCTCACCACATGGCAAACCTTGATAGAGCAGGAACTATTTCAGTTCAAATGAGGTAGAACCAATTTGCACCGCGTCGCAGAAAACCTCCACTTTATATTTTCCTGCTTTAAAATCGTCACTATCCTTTTTTGTAAAGGCAAGACATAACTCAAGCGCTTCATTGTCATAATTCACCTCTTTCTTGGAGCTGTAGTATTGCCTTTCTCCATTGCCGGAAAAGGTATTTCCATCGTCGGTTGAGGTGACAAGCACCTGTCCGCCCGGATCAGTGATTTTCATATACAGCATTTTACTTTCGCGACGGGCAATTTTATTTTCGCTAAGGGTAAAACAAGCCCTAATGCGGTCAGCGCGTTTGGCTTTTGCTGTTGTAATTTCCTTGTCACTGCCCTTGACACGAACAGCATCAGCAAACAAGTTGTATGCTTTTAGTTGAGCAGCAAGCTCGACCTTATCGGTAAGCGCCTTTTTCTCATTGCTCAGTTGCTGAGTTTTGTTCTGCTCTGACTTCAGGTCACCTCTGACACGTACATTTTCATCCTGCAGACCTTTGTTGGCTTGTTGCAGAGAATCAATATCCTTAAGATATGATTTTATCAAACCCCGGATGGTTTCGAGTTCCTTTTTAAGTTTTCTAACCATGCCGGCATCACCCTTATATTTTTCGAGCTGCTGAGAAAGATCGTCAAGTTCCTCACGCTTGGCATCGAGCTCGGATTGAAGCTGCTTGTTATCAGTGGTCAGTTCATCGTAGGCCTTTTTAACCTCATCGAGTTCACTTTTCACAGAGCTATAATCATTTTGAACTTTCTCCTTTTCGATAATAACTGTTTTGGTAGTGTTTTTCTGGCGATACAACTGCCAGCCGAGGAATACAGAAATTAAAAACAATACACCGCTTAATACGACAAATATGCGGTTCCCGGAATTCTTGTTATTCTCCATTGAGAGTGAATTTGAGTGCTAAATTAGGGGATTTAGCAGCATGGTAGAATGTATTTGGATAATTTTTGGAAAAGCACCCACGGAAGATGTACTATTGTGTAATAAAATGTATCCCTTTACTAAATCACCCATTATGCATGGTTTTTTCAGAAATTTCAATCAGGGCTTGAGTTATTTCCTGTTTCCTGAAGTTTGCAGCATCTGCCGTCGTCCATTGTTTGCACATGAAAACCGATTGTGTAATCTATGTATCAGTGCACTGCCCCGCACCCGTTTTCACCTGAGGAGTCAGAATCCGGTAGAACGCATCTTCTGGGGTCGCATTCCCCTTGAAAGTGCTACAGCATTTTTATATTTCAAGAGAGGCAACAGAACTCAGAAAGTCATGCATGCCATCAAATACAAAGAAGAGCCGGAGCTTGGCGAGATCCTGGGCAAACTATTCGGTGAGGATTTAAAACAATCCTCATCCTTCGCCGATTGCAGTTCAGTAATTCCGATACCACTTCATCCGGAAAAACAAAAATTACGAGGATATAACCAATGCGATTTTTTAGCAAGGGGAATTGCGAAAGGTCTAGAGGCGGGTTTTCTGCCGGAGGCGCTGAAAAGAAACGTTGCCAACGTTACACAGACCAAGAAAAAAAGGATAGACCGCTGGGACAATGTTGAAGGAATATTCTCAGCGGGTCAACAGTTCCCCGAAGCCGGCAGTCATGCCCTGCTGGTGGATGATGTTGTTACCACCGGAGCCACGCTGGAGGCAGCCGCGTTTTCCCTGGTGAATGCCGGAGTGCGGGTATCGGTTGCCACACTGGCTTATGCCGACAAGCGATAAAAGCCAAAAATTCATTAAAATCTGACTTTCTCAAAGGCAAAAGATAACTTTGGGGCATGTCAGCATCGGTTTCATTTCCTGAAGGAATCAGCCTGAAAGAAAAGTACGGCATTTTGAGCACATCACTCAAAGCATTGCTTGGTACCGAAAGGG
>JBIIMV010000054.1:0-7128 GCA_044337805.1 Bacteroidia bacterium | reverse complement strand
CCCGTAGACAAGTTTACCAGGGCTAAGTTTACCTTTACCAAAAGAACACAGGGAATAAACGAACTCGTCACCGGAGCCCTGTAATTTTCCTCATTATCCCCTCGGGTGTGCCTGATGGTGGATTTTCTTTAGTTTTTCTATAGAGTTGTGCGTGTAAATCTGGGTTGCAGAGAGATTAGCGTGTCCGAGTATTTCTTTGATCGAGTTTAAATCTGCTCCCCGGTTCAGCATATGAGTAGCAAATGTGTGCCTCAGAACGTGTGGACTTTTTTTGCTAAGTGTGCTAATTTGAGACAATGCCTCATGCACTTTGTTGTAAATGAATTTTGGATAACATCTTGTTCCCTTGTCAAGGCAAATGAACGGCCCCGTCCCTGACTGCACGAAATCACTTCTTTTTTCAAAATATAAGGAAATTACTTGGCTGAATCCTTGTGAAATAGGAATCAGCCGCTCTTTGTTTCTTTTTCCCAAAACCTTTATTTGTAGACGATGAAGGTCAACATCGTTTACAGATAGGCCAATCAATTCAGAAAGCCTCATGCCCGTGCGGTAAAACATCTCCAGAATCATATTTGTCCTCCAGGAGTCGAAATCCTGTTCAGGCTCAAATTTTCCGAAAAGGCTCTGGGTACTCTCCTCATCAATGAAGGTTGGAAGGTGCTTGCCAATTTTTGGGCCACTTATCCTCGCCATTGGGTCATGATTCACAATCTGCTGTCTCTTCAAAAATTTGAAAAAGGAACGCAGAGAAGAGATCTTTCGGTTTACGGAGCGTGGCTCATGGCCCGTCTCCATTAAACTTACAATCCAGGAACGCACAAGAAGATGATTGGCCTCTGTTGGATCATTTACACCATTTTCCAATAAAAATTGCCCGAACTGATTCAGGTCATTTTCATATGCCAGAACTGTATGGGCAGAAAACCTGCGACTATGACGCAGGTAGTCAGGGAATTGGTACAAGTTCATAAAAAAAATACCTTTGGCTTGTAACCAAAGGTATTTAATATTGGGATGAATTCCGTTTAAACGAGCTGGTTTATCAGCTGCTGACGGTAAATCGCACGTATTCTTGATTCACGCTTTCTGACAGAAGGTTTTGTAAATTTCTGTCTGTCGCGAAGTTCACGGATAAGGCCTGTTTTCTCAACCTTCTTCTTGAACTTTTTCAAGGTTTTTTCGATGGGTTCGCCATCTTTAACGGGTACAATAATCATGTCTGAAAAGTCGGTTCAATTTTGGACTGCAAATATAGGTATTATTTTTTGTTTTAAGTCGTTATTTCAAAATTTCTCTGGCAATGACGAGTTTTTGGATTTCGGAGGTTCCTTCACCAATGGTACAGAGTTTGGAATCACGGTAAAACTTTTCGACGGGAAAATCTTTGGTATAACCGTATCCTCCAAAAATCTGGATGGCTTCCGTACTGGCCCTGACCGCCACCTCCGATGCATAATATTTGGCAAATGCACTTTGTTTGGTGACTTTTTGCCCTCTGTTTTTGAGGTCAGCAGCCTGCATAGTCAGCAATTCTGCTGCTTCAATTTCCGTTGCCATATCGGCCAGTTTAAAACTAATGGCCTGAAAATGGCTGATCGGTTGACCAAATTGCTCTCTTTCCTTTGAGTATTTCAGGGATGCGTCATAGGCGCCTTTGGCAATTCCGAGACTCAGGGCAGCAATTGAAATGCGGCCTCCGTCAAGAATTTTCATAGCCTGAATAAATCCATCACCAACTTTTCCAAGGATTTGAGATTCGTGAATCCTACAGTCTTCAAAAATCATTTCGGCTGTTTCTGATGCACGCATGCCCAATTTATTCTCTTTTTTTCCGGCTTTGAAACCTGCTGTTCCTCTTTCGACGATGAAAGCTGTCATACCATGGCTATCCAGAAGGTCGCCTGTTCGTGCAATAACCACAGCAACGTCTCCGCTTATACCATGGGTAATCCAGCACTTGGTTCCATTCAAAATCCAGAATTCCCCGTCCTTTTTTGCTACACACTTCATTCTCATGGCATCGGATCCGGTATTTGGTTCTGTCAGCCCCCAGGCTCCAATCCACTCGGCAGAAGCCAGCTTCGGAAGGTATTTCTTTTTTTGTTCTTCACTGCCAAACTGCATAATATGGCCTGTGCAAAGTGAGTTATGCGCAGCCATGGAGAGACCAATGGAGCCACACACTTTGGCAAGCTCAGAAATGGCGGTTACATATTCAAAATAACCAAATCCTGAGCCCCCATATTCGGCAGGTACCAAAACACCCATCAAGCCAAGCTCTCCTAACTTCTTGAATACCTCAATCGGGAAGGTTTGGTTTTCATCCCATTCCATCATTTTGGGTTTAATATGGGTGTCAGCAAATGTCCTCACCATTTCGGAGATCATCTTCTGGTTTTCGTTTTGTCCAAATTCCATTTTGCTCTTTTATAATTGGCGTCAAAAATAATCTTTCCCCTGCTTATTTGGGAAGATTTTTCAAAGATTCAGCATTGAAGTAAACTTATGATCAGCTCGTTTTCGGTTTCTAGAATTTGCCTTCCCTTGAGTCCTCCCAATTCAATCAGAAAGGAGAAGCCTGAGGGTTTGCCACCGGCACTTTGAATGAGGCGGTGGGAAGCAGAGGCGGTTCCCCCCGTTGCCAGCAGGTCGTCGTGAATGTGGATTCGCATTCCTTTGCTTACAGAGGGTGCAGGGATTTCAATTTTTGCAGAACCATATTCAAGGTTGTATTCCTGAGAGAAAACTGTACCGGGAAGTTTTCCCGCCTTTCGGACAGGAATGAAGGGTATTTGCAGGTATTGTGACAATAAGATTCCGAAAAGAAAGCCACGGCTTTCAATTCCGGCGATTGCATCTGGGTTTAGTCTTCTGACTGATTCACCCAATGTTTCAACAATCGCCTTGCAAAGGCCGGGATCTTGAAGTATGGGTGTGATGTCTTTGAATAAAATTCCCGCTTTTGGGAAATCCTGAACCTCGCGGATTGTGCTCCTGATTCTTTCCTCTAATGGCATGCTCATTACGCAATTATCGGAAAAAAAATGATTCAGGGTTCTGTACTGATATAGGGTCTGATTTTAGAAAATTTTTCCGGGGTCATGGCAACAAGCTTTAACAAATCAGTACAATTTTGGTAAAGGCCATGTTTATAGCGGTAGTTGACCACTGCCGTCGCCATGTTATAGTTGAAATAGGGATGTTTGCTCAATTCTTTGATGTCGACGTAATTCAATTTGATTTTTTTTATGAAGGCAGTGTCAACAAGACCGTATTGATGAATGATTTTTTTTGAGGTGGAATCTAAACCATAGACTTCACTTACTTGTTGTTTGCAGAAAAAACCTCCAAGTCTTTTTCGGTAAATCAGAAAACTTTTTACCTCAAGTGAATCCATTTGGCAGGTAAGTCTCAACCCTCTTGAATTGATGCTGTTTATATCAAATGGTTCAGTGGTTTTTTCCTCTGTTTTTTTTGTAATAACATCTTTTTGAATGGTGCTTTCTTTTGAAAAAATAAGGCATTTCTCTGACCGGGCTACGAGGAAATCAGGAATGTACTTGATTGTCTTGAGCCCGTTGAGATTTATTATGCCGCCTTTTTTTCTTATACTACTGAATGTCGCTGCGGCCTGACGTGGTGATAATCCAAATTCTATCCAGTCGTCGATACTCATTTTATTTACATCCCACTTTTTATTTACATCAGCGGCATTGAATTTTCTGGCGTATTTTGGCTTATTCCATTGCGCGCTCCGCTGTCGATTTTGCGTGGCTATCAATTCAAATTTTAGCTTTTCTTGCTCCGGTAACTCAAACGGGAACAAAAACTTTTGCAGCATTAATGCAAAAAGAAGAAGGATGGTAAGAAAAGAAACTGAGAGCAGAGAATCTTTTTCCTTTTTGTGAAATACGAAGTATTCCCTGGCTATTTTTTTAATCAGATACATAAGGGGTAGGTTTTAATTTACCCCAAATATAATACACGGGAAGGCCGCTTGCAACTATGAGAATGCCCTTTAATACATTATCGGGTTTGCTGATTGTGAGCAACAAACAAATACACGCTGCAATAATGATGTATGCTAAAGGCAAAAATGGATAGAACGGAACTCGGTATGGACGAGAAGCCGCGGAGGCGGTTGTTCTAAGTTTGATAAGACCTGCAATTGTTATTATGTAAAAAAATAATGAAGCGAAGGTTGTATAATCCAATAGATCTGAATAGCTGCCTGACATGCACAAAATACTGGCCCAGAGGGCCTGAAACCATAGTGCCTTTGCGGGCACACCGCTTTTGTTTAGTTCTCCTGCTGATTGGAAGAATACGCCTTCCTTGGCCATTGCGTAATATACTCTTGCACCGGAAAGAATGATACCATTGTTGCAACCAAAGGTGGAAATCATGATGAGAATGGCCATCAGAATGGTGGCCTGCTCTCCCATGATGACAAATGCTGCAGCAGTTCCTACCCTATCTGATCCATTGCCGGCAAATTGAATTCCCTGACCTGATATTTCCGTTGTATTTGGTTGACCCTCTAATGGGAGTAGACTCAGATAGGCCAGATTCGCCAGAACATACAGGAGGGTAACGACTGCAGTTCCGGCAATCAGGCTTCTCGGAAGATTTTTTGCGGGGTCTTTTATCTCTCCTGCTATGAAGGTGACGTTATTCCAGGCATCGCTACTGAAAAGTGAACCAATCATTGCAGTTCCCAGTGCAACCATCAGTGCAAAGCCTTGTAGTGGATACCTTTTTAGGCTTCCATCCGGTCCTGTTTGTGTGAGCGATGCGTCGAATGGGTTTTGAAAATTAATCTCCAGAAAGTTCATCTTTGAGCCGACCCACAATCCTGCAACGATTAAAATGAGAAGAGCAATAATTTTACTTGTGGTGAAAAGTTTTTGAACAAAGGCTCCGCCTTGCACGCCTTTGGAATTGATCCATGTCAAAAGTACTATGGATGATATGGATACAAGGGCTTTGTTGCTAAGCATTGGGATTAACGGTGCTGCCGAATCAAGTTGCGGGAATAATACGGCAGAAAACCTTGCAAATGCAACGGCGACTGCCGCAATTACACCTGTTTGAATCACCATCAGCACCGTCCAACCATAAAGAAACGCACTCAATTTCCCCCATGATTTCCTGATATAAACAAACTGACCACCCGCCTCGGGCATCATCCCTGACAACTCAGCATAATTTAAGGCTGCCATGAGCGTGATTACGCCTGATGCTATCCAGAGAGAGAGCAACCATCCCGCAGAACCTGTGAGTCGGGCCATATCTGCAGACACGATGAACACACCTGACCCAATCATGGATCCGGCGACAATCAGCGTTGCATCCCAAAATCCCAGTCTTCGCTTTAATTCCAATTCGAGACCTATTAACGGGATTGCTGGATTTTGCTGTGATGTCGACTATAGGCCAGATAGATGACCAAGCCAACACCCATCCATCCTAAAGCGCTTAGCTGAGTTTGTAAGGGTAGGGAAATAATCATCGCAAGGCACACGATAATCCCGAGAATCGGCACCAGGGGAACCAGTGGTGTTTTGAATGAACGTGGTAATTCGGGTGATTTTACACGCATTATCCAGATGCCAACACAGACCAGGATGAAGGCAAAAAGGGTTCCAATGCTTGTAAGGTCGCCTGCAACATTTCCGGGGATAAAACCTGCGAAAATTCCCACAAATGCAAAGAGAATCCAATTGCTCTTATAGGGTGTATGGAATTTGTGATGCAATTCTGAAAATACCGGAGGCAATAAACCATCTTTCGCCATGCTGTAAAATACTCTTGATTGTCCCATCAGCATGACAAGAATTACAGAGGAAAATCCTGCAAGGATAGCGACCGAAATCATTGTTGCGAGCCAATCGTAGCCTGCCATATAATGCTTGATTGCAAATGCAACCGATGCTTCTTTGCCTGATTTTACAAAATCAGTGTAAGGAGCAACGCCTGTTAGAACATAGGAAAATAGTACATATAATAATGTACAAATGGCAAGGGAGCCAAGAATGCCGATTGGCATATCTCTTTTAGGGTTTTTGGCCTCCTGAGCAGCCGTGGAGACCGCGTCAAAACCAATAAATGCAAAAAATACAATGGCTGCGCCTGTCAGTACGCCGCGCCAACCATGATTGAATGGTTTGGTATAGTCATGGATTTTTCCGTTGCCAAGGTCAATCGGTGGGGCATTATCCGGAATGAAAAAAGGTGTGTGGTTCGCATCATTTATAAAACTCCAGCCTATGCCAATAAATAAAAGAACCATAGTTACTTTGAGGATAACCATAATGGAATTAAAAATGGCAGATTCCTGGGTTCCGCGAATGAGCAGCATTGTAAGAATAAGCAGAACAAAAAGAGCGGGAAGGTTTACAATGCCATGAACGCCGGTGGCTGATATTTCAAATGGGGAGTGACACCATTCATAGGGAAAAATACCGCCCAGTAAATTATTAAGATATTCACTCCAGGCTATACTTACGGTAGCCGCTCCAAGGGCATACTCAAGAATCAAGGACCAACCTATGATCCAAGCCACTAATTCCCCCATTGTGGCATAGGCATAGGTATAAGCTGAACCTGCAATAGGAATCATGGAAGCGAACTCGGCGTAACACAAGCCGGCAAATGCGCACCCTGTTGCAGCAATCAAAAATGAAAGGGTAACTGCGGGCCCGGCATGTTCACCTGCAGCAGCAGCCGTCCTTACGAACAGTCCTGCACCTATGATGGCTCCTATTCCCAGTGCAACCAAACTCCAGGCACTCAAGGTCCGTTTTAGACCCTTTTCTTGTGCTGAAGCTTCACTTAAAAGCTGACCGATTTTTTTTGTGGCAAAAAGATTACTCATGAATTTGAAAGATCAAGCGCCTAATATATAACAACCACCTCAACTGAGCAAGATATTGGGTTTTTTACTTTTTTATCATATCCATTTTGCCCGACAGGCAAGGCTTTTACCTCATAGAGTTCCTTAAAACAGGTTTGGTTGAAGCCCTAAGGGAATGTTTTCAGAACCCTTTTCTAACGTTCATTCTTTAATCTTGTGACTTCGAATAATGGTTTCTTGCCTTCGAGCTGTTTCTTGACGAAGGAAAC
>JBIIMV010000053.1:0-7136 GCA_044337805.1 Bacteroidia bacterium | reverse complement strand
TGCTACGCCTCCAATCTTTTGATTGAAGCGGCTCTTCAGGTATTTTATGCCGTAGCAGGAATTGCAGGCTGGTTTAGCTGGCAGCACTCCACCGGAAAACCTGAGGCCTTCCCTCGCAGCTGGACACGGAGAGAGGCGACAGTTTTCTTTTTGATTTGCACCACACTCTGGCTGCTGACAGGCTTTCTCTTCAGCCGCTACACCACTACCTCGCGACCCTGGCTCGATGCGGGAATTTCAGTTTTCAGTATCGGCTGCACCTTGCTGGCGGTAAAAAAAATCATTCAAAACTGGCCGCTGTGGTTCGTCATTGACCTCGCCGCGGCTTATCTTTATTTCCAGCGCGACCTCAGACTCAGCGCCTTGCTGTATCTGCTTTATTGCGTACTGGCCGTGTTCGGATGGATACAATGGAAAAAAGCACGCTGATTATCATTACCGGGCCGGAGAGCAGCGGTAAAAGCACACTGATGAAATCGTTATGTGCCACAACAGGCGCTAAGGGAATCGATGAATATGCAAGAACCTACCTGCAAAAAATAGACAGGGCCTACCACACTGACGATCTCCTTCATATTGCCGACAAGCAGATGAACGAAATTCATGCTGCGGTTAAGGCTTCACACCCGCTAGTTTTCAGCGATACAGGGCCCGAAGTGGTTGAAATATGGTTTGAAGAAAAATTCGGCCCCGCTCCCGAGGTATTAAAGGCCATGACAAAGGCTCTTCCGACAAGGCACTACCTGTTATGCAAACCCGACCTGCCGTGGGTATATGATCCCCTGCGTGAAAACCCGCACGACCGAGATCGATTGTTCAACATTTACCTTGATTGGCTCAACATTGGAGGGCATAGCTTCTCGGTTGTCAGCGGAACAAAACGCCTTGAAGCATCTTTAGAAATTGTGAAAAAAATTCAAAGCCTGCAGCAACATTCGTGAGTACCTTTGAGGATGATATGAAACAGCTTTAAAACATGCTATGCTGATACCAAAAGGTTACAGAATATACAGCATCTTATATCTCAAATGTCCTCGATGCCATGAAGGCAACCTCTTCAACGAGCCCCGGGCATGGAAGCTGAAAACAGTATTGGATATGCCCAAAACATGCAGCCATTGCGGCCTGCAGTTTGAAAGAGAGACCTGGTTTTTTTACGGAGCCATGTATGTGAGTTACGGGCTCAATGTAGGCCTTGGAGCAGCGCTATTCCTGCTCTACTATTTATTTTTCTTTGAATATGCTGTTCACTGGTTTCTCATCATAATGTGTCTGACCATACTGGCATCATTTCCCTTCGTAACCCGTCTCTCCAGAGCCATCTGGATAAATTTTTTTGAATCCTACAAAAAACAAGGATAAAAGCCCTTCAGCCTTCAGCTGCCATGTTTGAAACAGAATACAGAACTACAGAAAAAAATATACCTCACCTTCAGCTGCCGGGTTCAAAAAGTCAGAGCAACAGAGCCCTTATTCTGGATTTTCTGTTTCCCGGTCGTAAACAGCTCAGCACGCTCTCTCCGGCGGCCGACACCACAGAGTTGAGGAAGGCCCTTTACACGGTAAAGAATGCGAGAGAGGGCATCACCGTGGTGAATGCCGGACAGGGAGGAACAAGTCTTCGCTTTTTGCTGGCCGCCCTTGCAGCAACACCGGGTGAGTTCAAACTTTACGCTCACCCTCAGGTGCTGGCACGCCCCTGGTCGGAACTTACAGAAGCCCTGTTGGCATTGGGCGCAGATGTAAAATTTGAAGAAGAGCAGGACCGGAGTTTTCATATCAATGGTAAAATACTTCAAGGAGGTGAAATCTCTCTTGGAAATGAAAGTTCCAGTCAGTTTGCTTCAGCACTCATGATGGCAGGCGCCTGCATGCGAGACGGTATACAGGTAAAGTTTAAAAAGAAGCCGGTCTCCTTTCCTTACCTGATGATGACAGCTAACCTGATGCAGGATTTTGATCTCAGAGTAAAACTTTCGGAAAAAGGATTCAGAGTATGGCCTGCCAGTCTATCACCCGGAACGTTTCCGTTTCCCTGGTCTGCTGAGGCAGATTGGTCTTCTGCTGCTTTTTTCTATTGCGCACTTCTGATGCATCCGGTTCTGGAAGAAATTTTTCTGGAAGGACTCGACCTGTATTCCTTACAGGCCGATACCGCGACAGTTGACATTTTCAGTAGCCTGGGCATAGAAAGTATCAGAGAAAAAACAGGCATGCGCATAAGAAAGAACGGAATCATGAACATGAGTGAGTGCTATGACCTAAGCGATTGTCCTGATATTTTTCCTCCACTGGCACTGGCCCTTGCTTATTGTGGAAAGCCGGTGAGCATCACCGGGCTTGCGCATCTGATGCATAAAGAGAGTAACAGAGGCCTCGCCATGGAGCACGCCCTCTGGCAACTGGGTTATAGCGTAAAATTTGATGGCAATATATTTTCTTTTTACTCGCATCCTGCCGTTAAAAAGCAGGAAGTCATGCTTGATGTCCATCTCGACCACCGTCTGTGTATGGCCTACGCGCTGCTGCCTCTGTTGTGTCCTGATACCATCATACGTTGCAGCGATGAGGCAGGAGTTTGCGCGAAATCTTTTCCTGACTTTTTCACCCAGGCAGAGAAAATCGGTATCTATCTTAAAAACTGAACCTCAGCTGAAATTTGATATCGTTCCGAGCCGGACCGGATATCTCGTTGAGCGAGCCCTCACTGATGTTACTCCGGTTTACATAAAGGGTATTGGAATAGCGCAGCCACAACTCCGTATGTTTTCCAATATCATACTTCAGTAAAAAGTAAAACCTGCTGCCCTTTTCGAAATAGGCAGGGAATGAAAAGGCATACAATACATCAGATTCAAGCGCATAGATACGTGTATCAAAACCATCAGTATCAAATAAGGCATAACGCAACGTCAACTGCATAGGCGAAGTCATGGGCTTATAGCTGATATCATGATACAGCATGAAACCCTCCTGAATATTTCCATTTTCGGTAAATCGAACCCATTCCACACGGTTTCTGAAACGAACAGAAGGCAATACCGGGTAGATGATATTAAACCTGAGATTCTCCCGAACCGTGTTAAATGGGAAGTCGACAGGCTCACCGGGTACCGAAACATCATAAGGACGAATGCGGTTGCGATAGCGCAGATACATCTCTGTTTTCTTTGAAGGAATATAGTTCAGCTGAACAAGATAATCGCGGCCGTTAACAGGTGCTGATGCGTTAAAGCTCAGCCACGGAAAACGGAAAAGGTCATAATATCCATTGAGAGAAATGGTTTTCCAAGGGCGCAGGGTAAAGCCCGTCAGCAACCCCTTTTCGTTAATGCTTCGCGTTGCTTCACCCACAGTATTGGAATACAGGTTTTGATAATCTCTCGCAAAGTCGCGCCAAACAAGGCTCATGGCAAACCGAGGGTCGAGAGAGGCAATCACACCGCTGAGAGCGGCAAGTCCTCCGTTGGCCGAACGCGAAAACTCACCGAAATAATTAATATTTCGCCAAACACCCTGATAATCGACACCTGCCGAAAAATTATTGCGGGAAGAAAATTCAAAACGGTTGTAAACATCAAGGTTGCGACGCAGGGGAGCGCTATAACCACTCGACACGCCCGTAAGTCCAATGCTCATGGCAGAAGAGCGAAATGTCAGATTGCCACCGGCAAAAGACTCTGTGATAGCATCCTTATCGGCCATCTCAGAGGGTGTGCGGTGAAAACCTGAAAGCTGCAAAGAGGAGACCTCACTGATTTGATTATCGAGAGAGTCGAATCGTGCAACGTTGGCATCAATGCGCTTGCGCGAGGCGAAAGCAGTGAATTCCCATTTTCCCAGAGCCAGGGTGCTTGCAAACCCGCGCATGAATAGCGCTTCATTGATAGAGTTGGAAGGCACGATGCCTCTGGCATTGCGCTTCACCAGAAGTGGATCTGCAGATTTTCCATAACCCTGCCCCATCCAGAAAGTAAGGCCTTGTCCGAACTGAGCCAGGTAATCGCCTACCACAAGAGTTTTGAATTTCCACAACTTTCGAAATGCAAGATGACCGCCATAAAAGTCAAAACCCTGTTTGTTTGCGCCCTTGAAAAAAGGTTCACCGGGATCATTCTCTCCGGTGATGGCAAGAGAAATACGGTTCCCATAGGTAAAACGGTATCGGGCAAAATATCCCTGAGGACGTCCCAGATATCGGGAATTAGGGTTTGCCTGGAGTAAAGAATCAGAGGCCGGGGCAAAGCCGGCTTGATCATTGAGCACTTGCTGAAAGCGCATGATCACCGCATGCTTACCGTATTTCAGTGCATCAGACAAACGGTAAAGAGATTGCTCGAAACGGCTTTCAACTTTAACAAATGGTAAAATCCTGCGCACCGACTCCAAATCAAAGCCCTCCACTCCCTGAAGTTCATAAATAGAAATCAGTTTCCCTGCCTTGCGGATATGATTAAAAAGTGACTTTACCTGAATCTCAGTGAGAAGGTTCAGATTGCTGAGCTCCTCTGCTGTGCATTCATTTAGGTTAAGAGGATGATCGCGGTAATACACCAACTCATCGAGAAGATTCGAATAATCTGTCTCCGCATCATCCTGTCCTTCAGAAAGCGTTTCAATGCGCTGTTCTATCTGGGTATCCTTCTTCAGGTCAGTTTGTTCCTGCGCACTTCCGTTCAATCCCAAAGCGAGAAAAAACAGGAAGAAAATCCAGGCTTTAAAGCGGGGATGGGGCGGCACAAAAAAAGCGAACTGCTGGAACAAATTTCTTATCTTTATTTGCCAAAATTCGCAATTCTCAACCGAATTCGTTATGAAAAGAACACACGTTTTTCAAATTATTCTGCTCCTGAGCCTGCTGACAGGTACAGGAGCGATGTCGCAGACTGCAAAGGTTTTCTTTAAGGCCGCCATTGAAAGAATGGAGCAAAAGGAGTTCGAAAAAGCCATTTTAAACTTTACCAAGGCGATAGACAGCGATAGCATGTACCCGAAGGCTCATATCAGGAGAGCTGAGTGTTTCTACAATTTGGGTATTTATGAAAGTGCAATGAAAGATTATGCAGTGGTAATGCGTCGTAATGCTCAGGATGAGGAAATCACAGAACGCGCTGCCATTTGTTTCATCAAGGCAGGAAATTACGAGCAGGCGGAGACCTGGCTCAATGAATTACTTTCGGGAAAAAAGAAGAAAACATCTCTCCTGGCACATCGCGCAGAATGCAGGGTTCGCACCGGCAATTACAACGGAGCCATCGAAGATGCCAATGCAGCGGCAGAAGATGACAAAAAGAATTTTCATGTGCGTTATATCAGAGGTACGGCCTACGATAGCCTGAAAAATCCGCTTCTGGCACTGAGTGATTATGAAAAAGCCATTGGCATTTTTGAAAAATATTTCGCAGACGATAAAGCTACCGACCGCAGCGCACTGAGGCCCTGCATCCTTGCCCCCATTTTACTATGTCTGAAAGGAAATGATTTTGATAAGGCGCTTCAGCTGTCGGAAAAGGGTTTGTCTTTGTCACCCAACGACGCTGAGCTATTGTGGCTACGCGGAAAATGCTATTCAGGAAAACTGCAATGGGCCAATGCTATTCAGGAGTACAACAAATCCATTTCCATCAACGACAGAAACAGTGATTATTTCATAGACAGGGGTTTTGCATTTTTCAATGATTCGCGAAACAATGAGGCCCTTTCTGATTTCTCACGCGCCCTGACGCTTAATGGAAAGGCTCATAGGGCCTATTTTGGCAAAGCTTCAGTTGAGAGCGCCATGAAAATGAATAAAGAAGCGATGCAGGATTTTGAAAAGGCGATGATGATATGGCCTGGCAACCAGAATTATAAAGATGCCTTCGCCAAAGCACAGGCTGCCTATCGCGAGAAATTCCGTGAGAATGACAAGCCTGAACTGGTGCTCCAAAGTCCTTTTATTAGGCCCGATGGCACCATGGTGATTCCAATCACCGAGCAAGCATTCGAAATTCAAGGATTGGTAAAAGACAAAAGCCAGATTGCCTCCATCATCATCAATGATACACCTGCCGATTTTGATGCAGCCAGTCTAAATCCGGCATTTGCTTATAGAATGAGTCCGGGAAACTATCAAAATATCACCATTTCTGTTTCTGATGTTTTCGGCAACGTGAATGTGGTACGCTATCCGGTTCTGAGAGCCGAGACCGAAGTTCCAAGGATACGGGTAGACATCCCTTTGCCAAAAGGCAATGTGCTGACCATCTCTGACAGAAAAGACTATAAAATGTATCTGGAAGGACAGGTTACCGACCAGAGCCTGATTCAAAGTATCAAAGTAAACGAGGTCTCGGCCTCATTTAATACCAAACAGCTGAATCCGTCATTTGCGGTATCCCTCGATGTGGCGGGTGTTGAAAACATACAAATCACTACCAAAGATGTGAACGGTAACGCCAACAGTGTGAATTACATTCTAAACAGAAGCAGCCAGGTAGAGGAAGAAATCAATCCCATGGGAAAGACCTGGGTTGTTTTCATTGAGAACTCAAACTACCAGTATTTACCGTCCCTGGAAGCGGTTTCCAATGATATCGCCCAGGTAAAAAATTCCATGAATGGTTACCGTATCGATAGTATCATCACACGAAAAAACCTGAGCAAAACAGAAATGGAAAGGTTCTTTTCCATTGAGTTGAGGAATCTGGTAAACAAATACGATGTTGCCTCCCTGATGGTGTGGTATTCAGGTCATGGCAAGGTTACCTCCGACAACGGTTACTGGTTGCCCATAGATGCCAACAAGAAAGATGAATACTCCTATTTCCCCACCACCAATCTAAAGGGTTATCTGAGTGCCTATAAATCGGTGAAGCATACGCTTGTAGTGGCAGATGCTACCGAGACCGGCCCTGCTTTCTATCTCGCAATGCGTGATGTTTCTCCATGGAAATGCGGAGACTGGCAGGCAACCAAGCTTAAATCTGCCCAGGTGCTCTCTTCTACCGAACCTGAGAGAAAAAATGAAACCAGTGCATTCAGCAAAGCTTTTGCGCAAACCCTGCAGTCCTCAACCGATAAATGTGTTACCATAGACCACGTCTCAGACCGCGTCAGCACAGCCATTCAAAGGGTACAAAAACAAAAACCAAGGT